>JBDTMS010000226.1:0-6666 GCA_039934195.1 Betaproteobacteria bacterium | reverse complement strand
CGCGTTTCCATTCAGCTTGAAGACGAGGACGTTTCCCGCGAAGGCGAGAAGGCCACCATAACCGCGGCTAAAAGGGCCCGAAGCGTAGCGGAAAAAGTGGCAACCAAACCCCTCAGAAGTATCAATGTGCGGCCCTCTGCTCGTGCAGCCGTGAAAGGCAAGTCGCCTCTCGTCCGCGCGACCACATCGACCGCATCGACCGCATCAGCGCGTCCCAGCAAGAGAGCGTAGTAACTTGCGGCGACTGGAGCCTCTCGCCACAAGATAGTTGTGCTGCGCTCAGTCCGCAACGTGCTCAGCGATCTTGCCAGTAACGCACATATTTCGAGCGATACGCCTCCGCCGCAACGCCTGCTGCAGTAAAACGCAACGCAACCTCGCCATCGCGATCACTGCGCAGCACGCGCAAGCCCAACGCTTGATAACGCGCTAGCACTTCTGGCTTTGGATGGCCGAAGCGGTTTCGATACCCGACCGGAATCACGATGAGCTGCGGCGAGACGGCGGATAGGAACACTTGGCTGGACGAGGTTCCGCTGCCATGATGAGGCGCGATCAGAGCGCCTGCACGCAACTGCTCGGCCCGGCGTGAAACCAGCTCTGTCTCGGATGCGAGCTCGATGTCGGCGGGCAGCAGCATAGCGCCGAACCTCGACTCGATTTTCAGCACGCAGCCCCGCGCGTTATCCTTCAGCTCGGCATTGTCGTAGCTGTCCCACGTCGGATGCAGGACTTCGAAGCGCACACCATCCCATTCCCAGTGCTGACCTGCGAAGCAGCGCATGCGGCGTTTGGCGAGGTCGATCGACGGTGCGCCGACTGGTAACGAGGTCGCCAGCCAACCGACCGGAACGGCTTCCAGCACCGAACGCGCCCCGCCGCTGTGATCGTTATCGTCGTGCGTGACGATAAACCCGTCGAGACGCTGCACACCTTGCGCGCGCAGGAACGGTACGACGACGCGGTTGCCGGCATCGGTATCGGATGAAAACGTCGGCCCCGCGTCGTACAGCAGCGCATGCGTCCGGGTACGTACCACCGTGCTCAAACCCTGCCCGACATCGAGCACATCGATCCACAACTCGCCGTTAGCCGGCGCTTCTACGCGTGGGAAAAACAACGGCAAAAACGCGAACAGTCCGAGCCAGCGAGACGGCGTTCCGCGCGGCGCGAGCAACCAAGCCGCGCCAAGCAGCGACAGCCCAACGGCCCACACCGGCGGCGCGTGCTGTTGCCACACCGCGTCCGGCAGCGAACTCGACCACGCCAGCCAGCGATTGCACCACGCCATCAGCCATGCCGCCAGTTGCAGCAGCCAGTCGACCGGCAGAATCACGCCGACCAACGTCAGCGGCACGGTCGCCAAACTGACCAGTGGTATCGCAAATGCATTAGCGAGCGGCGAGACGATCGACACTTGCTGAAACAACGCGACCAGAAACGGCGCCAGCCCGACCGTCACTGCCCACTGCACGCGCAGCCAGTTCATCCACCACTTCGGCTGCTCGAGCCGGCCGAGGCTGACGTACATGATCACCGCCACTGCGCCGAACGAAAGCCAGAAGCCCGGTGCGAGAACGCACATCGGATCGACGACGATGGCGACCAGCAGCGCGAGGGCGAGCACAACCGCCGGCGCTGCTGCGAGACCACGGAGCAAGGCGACCGCCACTGCACCGAGCATGTAGACGGTACGCTGCGCGGGCACGCCGTAGCCGGCCATCAACGCGTAAGCCAACGCGGTAATGAAGCCTGCGACCGCGGCGGCTTTCACGGCAGGCAAGCACGCCATCAGGCGCGGTGCGCGGCGCCACAACCACAGCACCAGCGCAAACCCCAAGCCCGCGACCATCGTGATGTGCAGGCCCGATATGCTCATCAGATGGTTCACGCCCGTGCGCGTATAGACCGTCCATTGATCGCGTGAGATCGCCTCCTGATCGCCGATCGCAAGCGCGACCAGCACGCCGGCGTTGGCGTTGTCCGGCAGCGCGTGGAAGATTCGATTGCGCACCCACTCGCGCGCGCGGGCGACGCCGTACAGCGGACGCCACACCATCGGCTGCAGCAACGCCGCGTCGAGCGCAGGCTCACCCGTGTCCGGACGCACATAACCGGTCGCCCGGATACCACGCTCGAGCAGCCACGCTTCGAAATCGAACCCATTGGGATTCGCCAGACCGTGCGGACGGCGTAGACGTGCGGTGAACGACCAGCGCTGCCCCGCGCGAATGGCCGGAGTCGGCTTGGCGTTGCTGTCGTTGTGAAGATTCCCGCTTCTATCGTTGTAAAGATTTAGGGTGATGTGCCGCGGAACGCGTGCGAGCGGCGTGCGAATTCGTTCTACGTCGAACTCGAAGCGCATGCCGCGCTCGGAGCTCTGCGGAAGATCGGCGACGACACCGACGACTGTGACGTCGCGGCCTTCCCATTCTTCCGGCAGGTAGTCTGCGAGCTTGATGTGCGCGATCAGCGCAGCCCAAAGAAAACCGGCGCACAAACTGAGAATTCCGCCGATCAGCCAGCGCGCCCGCGCCATGCGCGGCTCGCGCAAGAACAGAAAATAACCTGCACAAGCAACGGCAAATGTAAATGACCACAGCACAGACGGCAACGCGCCTTGCTGCTGCAGCCAAGCGGCACCCAGCGCAAACAACACGACGTTGACGATCATGCCGAGTCAAAGGAAAAAAAATGCGAATACACCCGGCGCCGACTACCACGAGTCGCGTGGGCACTTAAAACGCTACGGTTTTCATGTTTAAAATCGCTGTGGAGTGGTGTCACTGTGTACTTAACCAATCCTTGCCCTTTTGAAACTAGGATGGCAGAGTTGTGACTGAATGAGCCTATGCCCTCCCAGAAACATATGCCAAAAACGCGCGTCTTCATCAGCTTTGATTACGATCACGACGAGAGCCAGAAGCACCTCCTGGTCGGGCAGTCGAAGCTACCCGACTCCCCGTTTGAGCTAACAGACTGGTCATCCAAGGAACACTTGACGGGGGACTGGAAGGAGAAAATTAAAGCAAAGCTACGCTACGTTGATGTGATGTGCGTTCTATGCGGAAAAAACATGACCACTGCAACCGGTGTCGCACACGAAGTTGCGATTGCGCAAGAGTTGAAACTTCCCTACTTCTTTCTTGCAGCGTATTCGGGAGGCGGTATGACTAAACCAACTACCGCGAAGGTAAGTGACAATGTCTATAGCTGGACATGGGATAACCTGAAGAAGTTAATCGGCGGTGGCCGTTAGGGCTACGATCAAACGCCGCGCACTTGCACGCCACACCCGAACACTTACTAGACGCTTCGCTTCTGCTCCCCGTATCAACATGGCAGTAATTAAAGTATGACGGCAAAGCGTGCATTTATTTTCGGGGTCGATACGTACGATCGATTCAGCAGTCTAACTGGTTGTGTCAATGACGCGATGGCATTAGAACCACTTCTTGCGTCCAACGAAGATGGGGCACCGAATTTTTCGGTCATTGCACGAACGAGTGACAAGAATCGAATCACGCGCGCGACCATGCTGAGCGATCTGGATCGATTGCTTGTTGGAGGCGCCGATGTCGCTCTACTGTTTTTCGCGGGTCACGGGCACGTTGAGCATGACGAACTCCATCTTGTCACGCAGGACGGTACACAACAGGAACCCGGTGTACCGTTCTCAAAGCTGTTAAAGCTAATCCAAGAATCGAAAGTGCCCGAAGTAATGGTATTGCTTGACTGCTGCTTTTCGGGCGGCGCCGGCGGGGTTCCGATACTGGGCAGCGATACGATCGTCCTTCGAAGAGGTGTAAGTATTTTGACGGCGAGCCGCGCCGATCAAGTATCCGAGGAGGTCGGAGGGCAAGGGATGTTTTCGTACTACCTGATTGCGGCGTTAGAGGGAGGCGCCGCAGACGTACTCGGCGCCGTTACAGTGGCTGGGCTTTATTGTTATCTGTCCGAATCGTTCGGCCCGTTTGATCAGCGGCCGATGTTCAGAGGGCACTTAGATCGTCTTCACTGCGTACGTCAGTGCAATCCGATTGTCCCTATGGCGGATCTGCGCCGCATTGTTCAGTTTTTTCCGCGAGCGGATTTTCTGCTTCAGCTAGATCCGTCCTACGAACCGACTGCAGAGCCGAGTAATACAACGAATGAGGCAATCTTTAGCATACTTCAAAGATACCGTGCAAATAAATTGCTGGAACCCGTGGGCGCCGCGCACATGTTTTTTGCAGCAATTGAACGCAAGCATTGCAAGTTGACTCCGCTGGGGAAGCATTACTGGAATCTCGTTAAGCGGAGCCTTATTTGAAGATCGGAATCACCGGCCATCAAGATCTTCCGTCTAACGCGGCAAGATTCTTCGAGGACAACCTGATTTCGCTTTTGGAAGATACAGAGGTCGACGCCGGCATTTCCTGTTTAGCAAAGGGCGCCGACCAACTATTTTCTAGGGTGCTCCTCGACGCTGGGCAGCTGCTTCAGGTAGTCGTGCCTTGCCAGCACTACGAACGCACTTTCGATGACCGCATAGCCTTGCAAAGCTACCGCGAATTACTGTTTCGCGCGAGCGACGTTGAATACTTGCCGTACAGCGAGCCGAGCGAAAACGCCTTTCTAGCCGCGGGCTATCGAATCGTGGATCGAGCGGATTTGCTTCTGGCCCTGTGGGATGGCCTGCCCGCTAAGGGCGTTGGCGGGACCGGGGACATCGTCCAATACGCCAGAGCACAAGCGAAACATGTGTTGGTCCTCTGGCCACGCGGAGTGTCTCGCTGAACGCAGTCGTCACAGCGACTATTTGATAGAGCAATTCGCGCATGCTGCGCCACCGCGCAGGTGCGGCAATGATCCAAACGCTCTAAATCTATGCAACTCCAGTTATGCAACTACTGCATCGTGGAGCGCCTTAGCGATCTCGGGGTCAGAGATATACCCGCTGATGCCATGCCGATTGGGCGTGGGGTTATCAACGTCGCGCTTATTTATAATTTGCACATCAAGCGGAAAGTGGTCGGCGTCCAGCGGGTATAACGCTACGACGTCGCGCGCATCCCGCGCGTTAATCCATTGACCCACACACGTTGGACAGCGGTTAGGAGCGAGCTTTTTGCGAATGGCCGTCACAGCTAGGGGAGAGCCGAGGGTCAGCAATAGTGGCACCTGCCATCGCTGAGCCGCTCCGTCGCGTCTGAGTAGGTTGTAGGCGACTACTGTGCCGAGCGAATGTGCCACGACGACGGTGGGCACTTCCGGTATGAGCGCTTGACGTACCCCCATTTCAATCTCGTCGCGGATCCCAATATTCTCCAAATATTGGTAGACATCGTTCGTCGCGAGCGCTATTGCAGCAGCGCTTGCCAGCGGCACATAAATATCAATTGCCTGCAAAACGCCTTGCAGCCATGTCCAGTTCAATGGTCCCTTGGATATCGTTTCAGCTCCAATAATCTTGGCAACTTGAAGATCAGTGATGTTATGGCGGCGCTGAACTTCAGTGAGAATTTCGCCGATAAAAACACGCCGTTCGACGTCGCCGTGATTGCCCTTAATGATGACCGCAGCAGCCTCGCCTGCCGTCTTACCCGCAGCCAGGTCGCACAGAGTTTGACCATAGTAAGGAAAGCGAATATCACTATCAGCAATGGGGATCGACAAACCGCCTTTCGCTAGTCCCGACCGTCACGCATATACCCATTCGCTCTTAAGCGTCGCGGCGTCTTTGTGTTCTTGGGCACGACCATGAATGAAAACCAACCGCTTCATCGAATCGGCTCGCCTCTGGCAATGACCCTACCCAATGTCTGCGTAGCCGACGCATCAAAAAGGGTCCATAAAGATGGACGCAGATGTCGCCGCAGGTGTTCTAGAATGTTACTCGTCGGAGTTCGGAACGCGGACAGTAATGACCAACCCTGCGACAGAAGCGGCACGGGTGGTACGACCTCGGCGCTCGTGGGCGTTGTCCGCAAGCTGCCGTCCGCTGAGAGGAGCGCGATATCGAAAAACGTGACGCCAAGTTCCTTTCTTAGGAAAGTCTTCATCTCTCGAATACGCTCGCGACAACCGAGGTCGTGATACATGTATGCCGCGTAGAGGGCCATTGAGGGGTCAATTGACTGTGACATCTGCACGCTAGATGCTATTTGCAAAGCGCTTTCGCTTGTTAGACGGACGACACCCAAACCCACCGTCGCCGCGATGGTCGCACGCAGTGCGCGGATCTCGTCCCGATGCCGGAAATAGTCGTGCCATCGAGGACTAAGCTCAGTGGGCTCATATCCCACGTGACATAGTTCGCCGTCTTCGAATGTGAGTTCGGATAAATAATCAGGAATCGCTGGAAGCAATACGCTGCACCCATCGCTCAACTCGAGAAGTACGGTGGTTGCCCGTCCGTGCAGAGTGATTCGCACGAGCGTCCCCTGATCGGTGTCGAGTATTTCGTGCTCAGCGGACAGACAGTGCACGCGACGGATCCGCGCTCCACGAAGTTTGAAACCACAACCGGTTTCGTCATGCGTAGGGCCGAACGTACTTGCGAGCGTTCCCACTGTCGAGCGTAAATGCAAGGAATCTGATCCCGTCTCGCTAATGGAATTGACCACGCTATTTAACTTGCCGAGATCACCTGCTAAGGCAATGGACATAAGATGTTCTGCTGTA
>JBDTMS010000225.1:0-6666 GCA_039934195.1 Betaproteobacteria bacterium | reverse complement strand
CCGCGGAGCCAGCCAGCCCATGCACGATGCCGATCGCGAGCGGCCGCAGCGACTGATACGACGATAGCCGCGTCAGTCTGCGATCGAGCCAGGCCTGCGGCGTTTGCGTTTCCGCGTGGCCGTGATCGCTCGGCCCATGACCGTGCGTATGGCTATGCGCATAGTCGCCGTGCGCGTGGATGTGCAGATGCGCGGGGACATCGCTGCCGGGGTTGTGGAAATGACCGGGGATACTGCCATCGGGCGCCGGTAAGAAATTCGACCGGACCCAGCGGCTTACCCCGCTCAAAGTAAATATACCGAGCACGATCAGCATCAGCGCGACGCCGAATTCCATCGCCAGACCGATGCGCGGCGGGATAACGATACTGAACAGGATGATCGCGCCGCCGACGAGAAACACGGTCAGCGTATGCCCGAGCCCCCACAGTACGCCGATGGAAGCGGCGCTCTTGACGTTGCGCTGACGGGTAACGATGGTGGTGACTGCGATGACATGGTCGGCGTCGGTGGCGTGCAGCATGCCAAGGAGAAACCCGACCACCACCACGGGCAAGGTGCTCAAGCGAACACTCCTCGGTGATTTACGTCGTACGAATCCTATTTCCGTATGAAACTACCCTGTAGCAGGAGGCGGAGTCAAGCAAGACCACATCGATCGAAAAGAATTAGGCGCGGTCGAGCCAGCGCCGAATCAGCGGCGCCCGCCGCAACGCAATGTCGGCCAGATAGAGAAGCAACGCGGCCAGCGCAAACCATTGCCAGAGTGACTGATGCCGGCGTCCACGGTCGGCACCCGGAGCGAAGATTTCCGCTGTCGCGGGTGCGAGCTTGCCGCCGGTTTGTTCGGCGAGCGCACGCAGCAGCGCTGTATTCGGCACCGCAGTACGGTACTCGTCCGGGTACGGGTAGTACAAACGTTGCACGCCGGCACGACGAGCGGCATCTCGCGCGATCCCGCCGCTGGCTTGCAATTCGAAGGCGAACGGCGCGCCGGCAGCGTTGCCGAGCGGCACAAGTGCGCTGTACAGTCCGGGTGCAGTTTGCCGTAACGACAGCATCTCCGCGGCGCCGCCGGGGCGTGTCAAGCGCACCGCGGGCGTGAGTCTATTTTGCCAGCCCCCGGCTGGGGTTTGCGCCTCCAGCGACACGCGCGCTTTCGCCCCTTCGCGTGCAACGCTGATGCGCAACGCTTCTCCGGTATCCCGACGCATGACGTCGCGCACGAGTTGCCCCCAGAACTTGCCGTAGCCGTCCCATTGCAGCCAATCCACCGCCCAGCGATTTTTCACATCGGACGCGAATACCGCCGCGCGTCCGAGGCCGTACTGCCAGCGCGAGAGAATCGGTGCGCCGGACTCAGACTGCAAAAACACTTCGGCGCCATCGTGCAGCTTCATACTCGCGAAGCCACGCAGCATCGGCGCCTTGGCGAAATCGATCCCGCGCAGCGCTTCGACCTTGCGCTTCACCACCGGACGGAACGGCTCTTCGATCAGCGTCGCACGCGAAACGTTTTGCGTGTCCTCGACGAACATCTGCGGCACCTGCGAGGGATCATCCGCGTAGTACGCCCGGCCCTTACCCCAGCCGGCAATCTTCTCCATCAGCTCGCGATCCGACTCTTTGCCGATGGCAACGGTAGAGACCGTGATTCGCGCATCCAGCATGCGTTTGAGCAGCCGCTCGAAATCGGCCGGCGCGCTATCGCCGTCCGACAAGAGGATGACATGGCGAGTCTTGGCCTGCGCGTTCTGCAGCCATCGAAATGCGGTCGCCAGCGCCGGGTAAATATTGGTTTGACCGCTCGCCTGAATGCGATCGATGAGATCTTCCGCGCGACGCTTGCTGCGCACCGCCTGCAGCGGGACGGTTTCGTGCGGCTGCGAGTCGAATGCGATGACGCCGAATTGATGCTGCTCTTCGAGGATGTCGAGCGCTGCGCGGGTCGCGGCTTTCGCCAACTCCATGCTGCGCCCCTTCATGCTGTACGAGCGATCGAGACAGACCACCAGCGCGAGATCCTTACGTTTCTCCTGCGCTTTGAACTCCACCGGCAGCACGCGCTCGAGCGGCGTGCCGGTGAAGCCCTTCTGGCCATAGGTCGTCTCGCCGGCCGCATACAGCAGCCCGCCGCCACCATCGCGTACATAGCCTTCCAGCGCCTGCAGACGCCGATCGTCGAGCGCACTGCGCGCCACGTCGCTGACGATGACCGCGTCGTATGCACTCAAGCTTTTGGCCGACGTCGGCACATCGTCGCCGGAAATCGCGGTGACGACCATGCCGTCTTTGCCCAGCGCATCACGCAGATAGCGTGCGCTGTCCGGCTGGCCTTCCACATACAACACATGCGGACGCGGACCGACCCAGACCGACTGCTGCAGCCGATCGTTCTCGGCGATGCCATCGCCTTGCGCTTTCACCTCCGCAGACAATTCGACGGCGCCGCTTTGCCGCAAGCGTGTGCGAAACGAAAACACATTGGTGCCGGCACCGAGTTGCACCGATTGCCGGCCGAGCTCACCGGTGTCGGTCAGTAAGCGCAAGGTTGCCGACCCCGGCGCCAGGCTCGCCACGCGCACAACAACGCTGACTGGTTCGTCGCGACGCACGCCGGCGGGAACTTCGATCGCTTCGATCCAGGCATCGCGTTGCGCGCGCTCGCCCGCCGGAAATGCGAACACGCGGACATGTTCGGACACCAGCCGCGGCAACACGCGCCAGACGTCGCCCTCGGTCTGATTGCCATCGCTCAGCAGCACCACACGGCGCACTTGATCGGGATCGCTCGCCAGCAACGCGAGGTCCAGCGCGGCTTCGATGTTGGTCGCACCTTGCTGCACGCTGCCGCGTTCTGCGTTTTGCGCGGAGGTCACCGCTAACTTTGGGATCTGCTCGAGATCGTCGACCACGACCGGCCGCTCGCCGAATACCACGTAGCGCGCCGACGCCGGATGCTGCTCGCGATTGGCGCTGCGGATCCAACTCAGCGCAGACTGCACGAACGCCGGTGACACACTGCGCGACACATCGAGCGCGTACACGACCGAGATATCGTTCGGCGAAGTTAACCAGGCCGGACGCGTCAGGGCGGTGACAACCAGCGCGAATACGAGCGTGCGCAGAGCGGTCGCGAAAAACAGCTGGCGGCGGCCGAGATTGGTGCGCGAGCGGTGAGCGATCCACCAGAGAACGGGGATGAGCAGCAGAAGCCAAAGCGGCCAGAAGGCATCGATGCTCAGCATGACTCAACTGCGGTGATCAGTAATCGGTGATCTGTGATCGGTGAATCAACTTCAGTGATCCGTGATCGGTGATCGGTGATCGGCAGATACAGCGTCCTCGGCACCGCATCGGATTTCGCGGCGTCCCTCTTCATACAATTCTCGGGCGCGGCTGTCACAGCGTAAATCTACGGTTGTAGGTCCACCACTCGAACGCGAGCAGCAGCGCTGCGATCACCAGCAATGTGGTCCAGGGTGCGGAGGTCATCCGCGCCGCTACTGCAGCCTTGGGCGCAGGCGCCGGGGTCGCCGCGAGTGAGCTGTCGTTTACGCGGGTGACACGCGGATCGAGTACGTTCGCTGCCATGCGCACTCTGCGATCGGCGGCGATGCCGGTGTAGAAGCCAGGTTGTGCGGCTTCTATCAGCGTCGCGCCGGGCACCTGGCGCGTTGCAACTTTTTCGCCGGCGAGATCGAGCACGCGTGCGTCGGCGAGCGGCAGCTCGATCAATCCCAGTCCGGATTGCAGCGCGAGCGGCTCGCCGGTCATCCAGTTGATCGCATTGTTGAGAAACACCGGGAACGCGGACTGCGAAGGCAGATTGGAGTCTTCCAGCGCGAACGCGACTTCGATCCAGCGCGGTCCCGATGCCGACGCGAGAATCAACGCGCGCCGGCTGGCATCGGTCGCGATAACGCTCGCTCGCGCGCCGTCGCGAATCGCGAGCGCACGTTGCGCGAGAACGTCGCGCAACGACAGGCTATCGGTGATCGGATGGCTATTACTCCACGCCGACACCGTCGTCTCGCCGGTATCACCCGCGGACCGCGGCAGCCAGTCGACGCGCGAGGGCCGGAACAGCAGCGCGGGTGCATTGGGCATTGCGCGCGGCGCATAGCGATCGAAAATCCACGCATCGATTCCGCTCCGCGCGGAAAATCGTTGCGGCGTCATCACCGTCAGCTCCACGCGAGGCAGCAAACGCAAAGACCGCTCGAGCGCGGCATTGCCGGGGGTCACTAGGGCGACTTGGATCGCGCGGTGGCTCGGCAAAAATGAAAATGCGACATCGTCGACCGGCAATGCGTCGTAAGCGGTCGTGATGGATGCGCGCAGCGGTCCACCGGAAAACCGCGAAACGTCGACGACCAGGTTCGCGGTCCCGTCACTCGGCACATCCACCACTCGGGTAAATGGTGGCGACCCGGCGCCGGCGATCTGCAGCTCGGTTTTTTTGCTGGCGGCAGACGCGTTCGCCAACTCGACGTAGGCTTCGTGGCGACGTGCATCGCCCGGTATCGGTCGTACATCGAAAGCCGTGATGCCCACGTTGTCGGCGATTTGGAATACCGAAACCGTCTCCACGCCCGGGCCTGGCTCGATCCCCGCGACGCCGTCCGTCACGAACACGGTGCGTACCTGCGCATCGCCGCCGGCGACGACGTCGGGAAACACCGGCGCACCGCCTGCCACGACATGCAGGCGTTCCAGCGTCGCGAGCGCAGCATCGCGCGTTTCGAATCGCGGCGAAGCAATCGTGCGCTGCGTATCCGCCACCAGATAGCGGCTTTCCGGACCGCCGCTGTTGATCGTCTCGCGCGCACGTTCCGATGCATGATCGAATCGGCGCCTGCCATCGGTCGTGAGCGCACCGAGCGTGGTGGAGTTATCGAGCACGAGCGCCACCCGCTGGGCTTGCTCGCCGAGGCCCGTCAGCTGCGGGCGCGTAAACGCGAGTGCCACGCAGAGCGCGATCGACAGCGCAAGCAACAGCGACAGCCACCAGCGCAACCGGTCGGGCACGCGCTTGCGGCTGCTCAGCACGCGACGCCAAATCAGCGTCGATGCCACCAGCAATCGACGCGGCGAGGGTTTGAGCAAATACAGCAGCACCACTGCCGCGGCAACGACGGCCAGAATCCACCAAGCCGCAATCGACGACAATGCAAACGCGCTCATCGCAGCAGACCCTCTGCCCGCAGCAGCTTCAGCATGAGATCTTCGAATGGCATATCGGTCGCAGCGCGCACGTACGACCAGCCGTATTTTCGGCAGTACGCTTCGATCTCGCCGGCATGGCGCTGAAACGTCTCGCGATACGCATCTACCAGCGCGGGCGTGACTTCGAGCTCGGTCGCGACGCCGTCTTCGGAATCGACGACGATCACTTCTTCGGGCAATTGCGGATCGCGATCTTCCGGGCTGACCGCGTGGATCGCGATGACATCGTGGCGAAAGCGACGCAGTATTGCAAAGGCGGGCTCGATGCCATCGGGGTCGAGGAAGTCCGAAACGATCACGGCCACACCGCGCGTACGAGGCGATCCGAAAAATCGGCGCACGGTGGCGCTCAGACTAGTGCGTCCATCCGGCAAAATGCTTTCGAGAAATCGAAACGCGAGCGGCGCCTGATTTTTTCCACGCCGAGTCGGCAACGCCTGCACGATGCCGTCGGCGAACGCGACCAGATTTACGCGATCGTGATTGAGCAGGGCGACGTATGCGAACGCGCCGGCGATCTTTCGCGCGCAATCGATCTTCGCCGGTTCGCCGAACTTCATCGACGCACTCGCATCGACGAACAAATAGATCGGCAGATCGGCCTCTTCCTCGAACAGCTTGAGGACCAGCCGATCCATGCGCAAGTAGATGCCCCAATCGACGTGCCGGATGTCATCGCCGCTGCTGTATGGGCGGAAATCGCTGAACACCATGCCGTTGCCGACCCGCCGCGACCGGTGCACCCCCTTGAGCTGCCCATGCACCGGCCGGCGCGTGACCATGCTCAATACTTCGAGCTTGCGCAGGAGATCTTCGTTCAGTAAGGGCATAGGGGCTAGGGGCTGGGGTCTAGGGAGCGACGTCTGATCATAAAGGGCTGCAGAGAATGCTGGCAAAAAGCGGCGCGAGGCGCCTCCATCCCTGGCCCCTAGCCCCCAGACCCTAGTCCCTGCGCGTTAGCCGCGCTAACGCGCATCCTCAACGCGCTGCAAAATATCCCCGAGAATCGCATCGGTATCGACGCGCTCCGCCTCGGCATCGAAGTTGAGCAGCAGACGATGACGCAGTGCGTTCAGCGCAACGACGCGGATGTCTTCTGTCGATACGTACAGCCGATCATTCAGCAGCGCATTGACTTTAGCGCCGAGGATGAGCGCCTGCGTGCCGCGGGGGCTCGAGCCGAAGCGTACATAACGTTTGGTCATCGCGGTGGCCAACTCGCTCTGCGGATGCGTCGCCAGGGTCAGGCGAATGGCATAGTCCTGCACCGGCTGCGCGACCGGCACGGAGCGGGCGGTCTCGCGCATTTCGAGAATCTGCCCTTGACCGAGGACGCGCTCGACTTGCGGATCTTGCTGGCGCGTCGTGCGATCGAGAATTTCACCGAGACCGGCGGCGCTCGGAAAGCCGAGCTTGAGCTTGAAGAAAAACCGGTCG
>JBDTMS010000224.1:0-6675 GCA_039934195.1 Betaproteobacteria bacterium | reverse complement strand
AGATGGTCGTGGCCGAGCCGTTGATGAAGCGCAGGCGCACCTTCTCTCCCGGCCGGAAAACGCCGGTCCAGTTTCCCGCCGGGGCCGTTCCGTTTATCAGATACGTGAAGGTGTAGCCGGTCACGTCGCTGAAGTCCGTCGGATTCATGCGCATGCTGTTCCACATGCGCCGCTTCGCGAGCGCAGCCTGCAGCCCCACGGCGGTCGCGTCGCGCGCAAAATCCATGGCGGTGGGCTGGTTGAAGTTGTAGAAGTCGCTCATCTTTTTGAGCTTGGCAAAAACGGTGTCGGGCTTCTCGTCGGTCCAGTCCGATAGCATCACGACGTATTCGCGATCCGCAGGAAAGCGCTCACCGTTGCGCGGTGTGATAACGATCGGGCCGTAGAGCCCGGTCTGCTCCTGGAAGCCGGAATGGCTGTGATACCAGAACGTCCCGCTCTGGCGCACCTCGAAGCGATATACGAAAGTTGCGCCGGGTGCGATACCGTCGAAGCTCAGGCCCGGAACGCCGTCCATCGCGGCCGGCAGCAAGATGCCGTGCCAATGGATTGAGCTGGTGGCGATTAGATGGTTGGTGACGCGCAGGGTAACGGTGTCGCCCTCGCGCCAGTAAAGGGTAGGCGCGGGCAGCTGACCATTCACGGTGGTGGCGGGGCGCGTGGTTCCCGTGAAGTTGACCGGGGTCATGCCTATATCGAGGTCGAATTGCGTGCCGCTCAGCGCGTTGGCTGATCCGGCCCGGTCCTGCGACCAGGCCGCCGTATGCCATAGGCCGAGCCCGCCGAGGCCACCGCCAAGCACCAAGCCCTCCACGAAGCGGCGTCGTGATAGCTCGGGTGGTTTGAGTGTAGGAAAGTGATTGTCCATATCAGTCCTTATTGCAGTGATGAATTTCATTCTGAAATTCCAGTAGTGGTAGACGTTGCATTCGGCTTAGTTCGTTTGCGCCTCGTTCAGGCTCGCCCCTATGGGTGGTCCGGTGCATGCGCAGCCAAAAAACAGGGCGCCATTTGAAACACATTTCGATGCTGCGAGCTCATAGCGAAAGTCCCGTTCACTGGTGTTTTTTGGCATCCCCGTTGTGGTGGCTGTGACCTTGCGGTTCAGGCTCAGCTTCAGTCTCCACGGCACCATCCGAGTGGTCGTGACGATGCGTCCCGGCACTCGCCCTGACCAGTGCTTGGTACTGCGCGGTTGTCAGGTCGGGAAGCTTTCTTAGAAATGCGACCATGTTCCAGATCCGCTGGTCATCGTGGGTCGCGCCCCAGGCCGGCATCGCAGACATCTTGATGCCGTGCTTGATGACCCAGAACATCTCGGATGCGCTCATGTCACCGCGCAGGGTTAGATCCGGGGGCTGCGGGTAGAGCCCTTGCCGTAGTTCGGATTCTTTGTCCCCAGGTGCGAGATGGCAGCGCGTGCACATTTCGGAGTAGTCCCTGGCGCCTTTCGCAACGAGCGCAAGATCGTCGAGAGGCGGAACCGGAATGTCCTTCGCCCGCACGGCGATGGAACGATCTCGGGTGATCTCCATGAGGCTGGACACAATGGCGGAATGCGGAACATCGGCCGCGATGTTGAACAGACCTTCATGGACGTAAATGGCTGCAATCGCGCTGATTGCAGCCCCGAGCAGCAAAATGGTGATCAGCAGTTTTTTCATGTCTGCGCGCCCCATTTCTGCGATTGATCCGCGTAGCGCGGGGGCAGAACGATTGCGCAGGACACCCGAAGTCGTAACGCACCGAGCATCGGTGCGCTCTCGTATGAGCGTGCGAACATCGACATCCCTCTTTAAGCAGTGGGGTGCTAGACGTGCGGTTAACCGCACTTGGTAAAGCGAGGGGAACGTTAGGCCAAGCCCGAAAAACAGGCTGCCGTCGTCGTCCCGCGATCAGGCGATCGCAGTTAGAGGCGGACGACTGGGCTGCTCGAGGAAGACGAGATGAATAGCGGTAGGTGGGGGCGAACGATACGAATTCTGTGCAGACGCTACAGCAACTACGATACTGGCTGGCACCAGCGTCGAGGCGCAGGCCAAGTGGCAGGTCCCGCAGTCATCGCATTGAGATCCGGGGAATCCTGAGTCACCGCCGGAGTGACCGCCCATGGCATGATGGTCATGACCTGCTTGAGCGTGGTGAAGGCCGCCCTGATGCGTTACGCGCGAATCGCCCAGTGCGTGCTTGCAATAGGGCATCGCGATCGCGGCCCAGCCCTGTATAGGCAGCCACGCGATCATGATGCATAAAACCAAACGACGGAAAAGGCGCATAGCGAGATAGTCTACTTCATCACATGAAGGACCACTGCCACGCGTATAGGTTCGATCTTTACACCGGCGAAGAAAAACGCAAGACGGTATGAGCACGCTCGGAACCGATTTCCGGTGTGCGCCTTGATGCGCTAACGGTTGGCGCGGCAACAATCGTATCGGCATTGCGCGAACAAAAGGCGAGTGCCTCCCCGGGGTCCAGGACATGGAGCACACACAGCTCACGAACACTTCGCGGCGCATGGGTGATTTCCAACCGCGGTTCCGCAGAACCCATCCGTTCGAGATTCAAAGTCTCATTCGTGCGCGTGAGGGATTCGTGATTGAATCGTGACGCCTGCGCGGTTGAGCCGCTGCTCGTAGTCAGGTATTCTCAGCTTCGTTATGCATAAGCCTTTTCGCATGAAACGGGTTCAGCGCGCATGGATCAGCGCGATCAGCATGTTCGTGTTGCTGTTCGCTCAGCTCAGCGTGGCCGTGTATGCATGCCCGGCTGGCAATAAACTGAATGCAATCGGAGCCGCAGCCGCGCACGCGGTCACGCCCTGCGCGGATGTCGATCCGCAACGCACGGCGCTGTGCAAAGAGCATTGCAAAGGCCAGACAGCCGTCGATCATGTCCAGCTTCCCGGCGTACCGCCTGCGGTCGACACCGGGATTACGCTGCAGCTTGTTGACATCTATCGCGTTATCGCACCCCGCGTGGCCCGGATCGATCTGACCCGAGTCACTGAACCGCCGCCCGCCATTCGCTTCTGCGTATTTCGCACCTAGCCTCCGTTTGACTTGTCGGCCGCATTCGGCCGTGTCGTGTCCAAAGTCATTCTCAACGGAGCTTCCATGTCTTCTCTATCGAAGACGCCGGCCTCGCGCCAGCGTTTGGTGTACGACCGTTTCGTCTACGCCGCCACAGTGTTACTGGTCATTGCACTACTCGCCTGCACCGCGACCCGCGCAGAGGAGCCGCGTCCGCTATCGCTGAAGGATGCCTTGCGCATAGCGAGCGCGCAGTCTTCTCAGCTTTCCGCCCAGCGCTACGCCATCAGCGCGGTCCAGCAGGCCACCGTTTCCGCGCGTCAACTGCCGGACCCGAAGGCGGTGTTCGGCGTGGATAACCTGCCGGTCACCGGCGCAGACAGTCTGAGCCTGACGCGGGACTTCATGACGATGCGCAAGATCGGCGTGATGCAGGATTTCCCGCGCGCCGTAAAGCGCGAGCTGAAGGGAAAGCTCGCGGAGCGCATCGTCGATCGAGAAACAGCAATGCTCGTCGACGTCGAAGCTGCGCTGCGGCGCGATGTGGCGACCGCTTGGGTCGATCGGTATTTTGCCGAGCAGATGGGCCGCCTGGTCGACGAACAGATGGCTGAGGTCGGCATACAGATCGACGCGCTGAAGGCGGGACTGAAAACCGGCAAGACGCAGCCCGCGGATTTTCTGACCGTGCAGGTGAACCTGCAAACGCTGCTGGATCGCCGCGCCGAGTTCGACAAGCAGGGAGCGCGCGCGAAGGCCATGCTGTCGCGCTGGCTGGGCGACGCGGCCGGCTGGCCGCAGGCGCAGTTCTCTGCTGCTGTAATGACACTAACGCAAGGCTCCCTGTCCGAGCACAGCGCGCATCACCCTCACGTGCAATCGCTCGAGCGCCAGATCGATGTCGCGCAGGCGGAAGCGTATCTGGCGCAAGCGGCGACCAAGCCCGATTGGAGCCTGGAGCTTGCCTATCAGCAGCGAGGGCCGAATTTTTCCAACATGATTTCGCTGCAGGTATCGATCGATCTGCCGCTGTTCCAGCGCAACCGCCAGGGCCGCGATATCGCCGCAAAGCTGGCACAGCTCGCGCAGGCGCGTGACATCAAAGAGGACGCAGTGCGCCAGCATCTGGCGGAAGCGCAGGCCGCATGGTCGGATTGGGAAACCGCGACCGCGCGGCTCAAACGGTTCGATGAGTCTTTGCTGCCGCTGTCGCGCGAGCGCACGCAAGCGACGCTTGCGACTTACCGCGGCGGACGCGGAGACATCACGCCGGTCCTGCAGGCGCGCCGCGATGAGCTCGACCTGAAACTGCAGACGCTGCAGCTCTCCCAAGATCAGGGCCGCGCTTACGCGCAGCTGCTGTATTTCCTGCCGCCCGAGGTGACGCAATGAAGCGCAACGGCGTCAAGTTGCTCCTCGCGGCGATTGCACTGGTCAGCGTCGCTGCAGGCGGTGGCTACTGGCTGGCCATGCACCGTGTGCAGGGGCAGGCGAGCAGCAGCATGAGCGCACCGGCCGGAGCGCAAGGGGCGACCGCGCCTGCATCTCAGCGAACATCTGCCGAGAAGATCGATCCCAAGAGCGGGCGCAAGGTGCTGTACTGGCACGATCCGATGGTGCCCGCCACGAAATTCGATCAGCCGGGTAAATCGCCCTTCATGGATATGCAGCTCGTGCCCGTCTATGCCGACGAGGCTGGCGACCAGGGCAAGATCTCGATCAGCTCGCGCACCGAGCAGAATTTAGGCATTCGCACCGCGACGGTGACACAAGGAAATATTGCGGCAGGCTTTTCCACCGTCGGCGCGGTGAGCATCGATGAACGCGGCATCAATGCCGTGCAATCGCGGGTCAATGGCTACGTCGAGAAGCTCCATGTCCGCGCCCAGTATGACGTCGTCACGCGCGGCCAGCGCCTGGTGGATATCTATGCGCCCGACTGGCTTGCAGCGGAAGAAGAATTCCTCGCGCTTCGGCGCATTACGCAGCCCGGCGTCGACATGCTGGCCGAGGCTGCGCGCGAACGTCTCAAGTTGCTCGGCATCTCGGAAGATCAGATCCAGGCAATCGAGCGCGACGGAAAAGCGAACGCGCGCGTCACGCTATATGCCCCGCAAAGCGGCGTCGTTTGGGAGCTCGGAACGCGCGAGGGCATGGCGGTGAATCCAGGCATGACGCTGTTCAAGCTCGCAAGTCTCGCTACTGTTTGGGTCAACGCCGACGTGCCGGAGGCTCAAGCAGGATTGGTGAAGCCGGGCGTTCCCGTGCAAGCGCAAGTGGCAGCCGTGCCCGGTACAACTTTTAACGGTCGAGTCGCCGCGCTGCTGCCGGACGTCAATGTCACGACACGCACGATCAAAGCTCGCATCGTCCTCGGCAATCCCGGCGGCGCGCTCAAGCCGGGGATGTTTGCAACGCTGACTTTCAGCGGCGCCGAGAAACCCAGTTTGATGGTTCCGAGCGAAGCCGTCATTGCGACCGGCACGCGCACCGTCGTGATCGTCTCGAGCGATGGCCGGTTCCAGCCGGTCGATGTCCAGATTGGACGCGAAGGCGGCGGCATGACCGAGATCCGCAGCGGGCTTACAGCCGGGCAGCAGATCGTGCTCTCTGGACAGTTTCTGATCGATTCGGAGGCGAGCCTCAGAGGCACTGAAGCGCGCCTCGGCGATATGGCGCCTGCCCGCGAACCAACGGCAGTCGCGCCCGCGCATCGTGGCCGTGGCACAGTCGAGATGATTGGCAAAACTGAAGTCACGCTGTCGCACGGCCCGATTCCTTCACTGGACTGGGGGCCGATGACGATGGAATTCAAGTTGCCGCCCACCGGCGTGCCGAAGGACATCGCCGTCGGCGACACGGTCGAGTTCGAGATTCGCCCCTTGCCAGGCGGCGCCTATGAAATCACCCACATCGCACGGGCAGTCACGGCCGCAAATCCATCCGACAAGCGTGGGATGAAAGGGACGGACAAATGATCGCGAAAATCATTCGCTGGTCGATTGCCAATCGCTTTCTGGTGCTGCTCGCCACGGTGGGCATCACCGGATGGGGCATCTGGTCGATGTCGAAAACGCCGTTGGATGCGATTCCAGATCTGTCCGATGTGCAAGTGATCATCCGCACCACGTATCCAGGACAGGCGCCGCAAATTGTCGAGAACCAGGTCACCTATCCGCTGACGACGACCATGTTGTCTGTGCCGGGAGCGAAAACGGTGCGTGGCTATTCGTTTTTCGGCGATTCATTTGTCTACATCTTGTTCGAAGACGGCACCGATCTCTACTGGGCGCGCTCGCGTGTGCTGGAATATCTGAATCAGGTGCAGTCGCGGCTGCCGCCGCAGGCGAAGGCATCGCTCGGGCCGGATGCCACGGGCGTGGGCTGGGTCTATGAATACGCGCTGGTCGACAAGACCGGAAAAATGGATCTGTCGCAGTTGCGCGCGCTGCAGGACTGGTTCTTGAAATACGAGCTGAAAACGCTCGCCAATGTCGCCGAGGTAGCGAGCATCGGCGGCATGGTTCGCCAATATCAGATCGTGCTCGACCCGGACAAGCTGCGCGCCTACAACATCCCGCAGTCCCGAGTGATCGATGCCGTGCAGAAATCCAACCAGGAGACCGGCGGCTCGGTGCTGGAG
>JBDTMS010000223.1:0-6680 GCA_039934195.1 Betaproteobacteria bacterium | reverse complement strand
ACCGCATTGGCGTTATTTTTTCCAGGATAGACACCGGTCTTCGCATAGAGCCCGTAGGTCGTATTGATACGCATGACTTTCGCGCCGACCTGCTGGAACATCGGCCCTACCCAGCTATACGCAAACGGGTGAATGTTGAACCCGTATTCCACCTGGCCGGAAACGCCGGTGTTGATCTTCTTGCCGGCCGCCGCTTGACCGGATGCGCTGACGGTAGCTGATACCGGTTGGCCGGTGGGCTTGATGACGCTATCGGGGGCGACTTTGCCGTCGGCGGCGGCGGATCGGGCCTTGGCGTCGGCGCCGGCTTTGGCCTTGTCAGCGCCGGGTTTAGCCTTGTTGTCGCCGCTGGGCTTGGCGTTGTCATCGCCGCCGAAGAGACCCCGCACGTCGTCGAAGAGTTTCTCCGCTTTCTCCAGGTCGGATCCGTTATCGGCAGCGAACGACGCGGAGCAATGCGCGAATGCGCAGCCAGCTACGATGCAGACTGCCAGTGCTCTTCGGCTCTTGGAAAACACGTTGGTCTCCTGCGTGAGGATTACTTCAGAACCGGATGCGAGCGACTGCTCTCGCATCTCGATGCGAGAACGACCGCTCGTGTTCCGTTATTTGGTGAAGCGGCGGAGCGAGATCAGGCCGAGCAGACCGAGGCCCAGCCACGCAACGCTTGCAGGCTCGGGAACCGCCACGATCGAGCCGGTGACTACATCCGCGGACACCTGAGTGATGCCGCAGCAGAAGAATTCCGGGAACGCGCCGTCGAGCAGTGTTGCCGTGCCGCCGCTGTTGGTCAGTGTCGGCGTGAGCAGAGACAACGTCGCGCTCTGATCGGGGATCGAGTCCAGATCGAAGGAGAACAGATCGGTGCCAGGATCGGTGCCAGCGCTGTGCGAGGCCCTCGGCGTGCAAAGCGCGCTGCCGCACTGCTTAGTCGTCGGCGCGAAATGGAAGTCGACGCCGGACAGTGCATCGCCTTTGACTACGATGTCCCAGTTGTTGAGGATTGCGGGCGTGTCTGCGTCGTAGCTAAAAGTGCCGGTCGCGGTGACTGTCACGCCGATACTCGGATCGACGAAGGTCGCGTTCTGTAATGCCCACGTCAGCAAAGTCGCTTGACTGGGGATGGAGAACAGCGACAAACACAAACCCGCCGTGGCGATCGCTGCAGCGGTAATCTTATTGAATTTCATCTGGTCTGCTCCATGGTGGTTTCGCCGCGTAAGAACTCGTGGCACCTGAACCCGGTCGGTCGCTGCGGGCGCAATTAGTCTCAGGCAGCGCTCGCGGATTTTGTCGTCATCGGTCCGGCGCGTCTCGTGCGCCTTGATCGATCCGGCGAGTCTCTCGCCCCTTCATCATTTGCATTTGCTGATCACACCGGCCCGATCGCGTTGGGCCATTAGCGCCAACCGATGCAGTCTACTGCAAGGCCTCAGCGATAGCGACTGGCGGTAGGACAGAGCCGGCGCGCAAGAGTTTCTTCGGTGTCGAGCTTACGCTTGCGCCACGCACGGCGCCCGGCGGTGGCCACCGCGTCCGTGCGTTGCGCGCATGGGCATCGCGTTTGCTTACACTAGACACACATCGGCATTCAAAAAACGCAGGAGCGCTAGCCATGTACGTCGAAACGTTGAGGCTCGTATCCGGTCTGGATCTACGCAGACCTGCCGCTGTGCTGCCCGGGCGGCTCGACCAATTATTTCATTCGCTCGCGGCACCCGATTGCGATGTCGAGTCGCTCGAAGACCAGATCTGGCAACTGTGGATGCACCACCCGCACCGACGCGCTGCGCAGGCGCTCGAGCGTACTGCCATCGATATCGCCGGTCAGTGTTACGACGTTGCCGAAACGCGTCTGACCGCGCTTTTGCGTGCGTGCCCCGACTTCGCCGAGGCGTGGAACAAGCGTGCGACTCTGTACTATCTGCAGGAGCGCGACGAAGAAAGCGTGCGCGACATTCACCGCACGCTCGAGCTGGAACCGCGCCATTTCGGCGCGCTCTGCGGCCTCGCCGAAATCTTACGCAGCGCCGGCGATCTGGATGCCGCCGTATTCGTATTCTCCACCGCGCTGCGTGTCCACCCGCATCTGTTGGCGGCACGTCATGCGATCGATGAGCTGCAAGGCGGTGTACCGCCGACGCTGCAGTAGCCGGTGAATGCGCCTAGCGTCCTCAGTCAGAAATTCGGTGTCTTGAGTCAGAGATTCGCTGGCGAAAAACCGACCACGCGAGCGTCATGCGTTGTAGCGCACCCTACGAATATTGCTCATATTCGCTGCGGCGCGACGTCTAGCTTGGCACTCGCCTGGTCGGTTTTCACACCGGCGACGGTGTGCCAACAATGTCTATGTCGTTGCATGCCTGGTATGTCGTTGCGTGCCGGAGATCTCGAAGGTTGTCCACCGAATTTCCGACTTAGGACACTAGACCGTTTGGCATATCGCGCGGCGCACGCTGATTTCGTATTCTGCAATTGCGCTGGGTTGCTCGATCGCCCTTTGATACAAAACGCTGGATTAACTTTGTAAGTGAGACTGTCATGAACTTCGTCGGCTTCGGTATCGCATTGATGATCGCATCTTCCGCCACCCCGCTGGCTTTGCCCTTGGGCATCTGCGGCGCGACTTTGGTCGTCGTCGGATTCATGCGGGCATCGTTACCGCCCAAGCGCCTGGCGCGCTAGACGCGGCTCACCACGACACAGAATTCAGCCGGTTCGCCGCGCTACAAGAGCGCAGCGCTATCCGCGTCCAGCCTGTCGGCGCGCTATCAACTCCGTCAGCTCCAGCCAATTTCTCAGACTTGGTCAGGGTCCCACACCCGGCCAGCGCCGCAAACCGGCCAGTAGGCCAATCGCTAGCGCGTCGATCACGGCGCCAAGCAATCCCACCCGGAAAGGTATCCGGGAAAATCCATCCGACGCCGATAGTTGTGCGGTAGAACGCCGGTCCCGATTCGCTGTCCCTTCCTTCAGCTCTGGTAAATTCGCACCGCGCCGCATGTGCCGTCGAGCCCATCGAGCGACCTGACTTTTTTCGCCGAGCTACTCCCGTTAATGGATCGAGGTCCCTATGAATGAACGCGTAGCCGTCGTGTCGGGCGGCAACAAAGGTATCGGCCTGGAGATTTGTCGGCAGTTGGCCACCAGTGGCGTGAACGTCGTGCTGACTGCGCGCAACGCGGAGCGTGGTGCGCGCGCAGCGAAAGCGCTGCAGCGCAAGGGCTTGAACGTTCTCTATCATCCGTTGGATGTCACCAGTACCGATGCGATTCGTGCGCTGACGGATTACATGACGCGCAGCCACGGGCGTTGCGACATTCTGGTCAACAACGCCGGCATCGCTCTGAAGGGGGCGGCCGCCAGCGTGCTGCAAACTGAAATCGAAGATTTCGAAACCACCCTCGCGACGAATTTCTACGCGCCGCTGCGCTTGTGTCAGGCGCTCGTACCGCTCATGCGCGAACATGGCTACGGCCGCGTCGTCAATCTTTCCAGCGGCATGGGGCAGTTGGACGAGATGTCCGACGGCTGGGCTGCTTATCGCGTATCGAAGACCGCGCTGAACGCGCTGACGCGCATGGTTGCGGCTGCCACTAGCGGCGAAGGCATTCTAGTGAACAGCGTCTGTCCCGGCTGGGTGCGCACCGACATGGGCGGCAGCAGTGCAACGCGCGGCGTCGAGAAGGGGGCACAGACCGCGGCGTGGCTGGCGACCTTGCCCGATGACGGTCCCACCGGCGGGTTCTTTCGCGATCGCAAGCCGATTCCTTGGTGAGCGAGACGCGCAAGAGCGCCCAGCCAGCGGCGCCGCCCGGCGGAATCGCTGCGCCGTTTGCGTCGTTTCGATAGCAGATCGGATGGCGATCGTGGATCGCTCGATGCGGACACTGAGCAACCTGATGCTAGCTTTTCCGCAGCAGGGCACGCTCGAGTGGATCGGCTTGCGTCCACAGCGGCGAGCGCCGATGCAATCGGTCGAGTCAGCCGAGGCAATCGCTGAGCGCGGCTTGTCGGGCGATCACCGTGCGGCACGTATCGGCGGCAATCGACAAGTCACCTTGATCCAACGTGAGCATCTCGCGAGTCTGGCTAAATCGCTCGGATGCAGCACGATCGATCCCGCTTTACTTCGACGCAATCTGGTCGTATCCGGCATCGACCTCGCCGCACTGTTGCACGGAGAGTTCGCGATCGGCGAGGTCGTGCTGGTGGGTACCGGTACGTGCACGCCGTGTGCGCGTATGGATCAAGCGCTCGGTCCCGGTGGCCGCAACGCGATGAGTGGACGCGGCGGTATCACCGCTCGCGTGGTGCGCGGCGGCGTCGTGCGATTGCAGGACCGCGTTTCGCTGGAGAAGTAGCCGCCGAGAAAAGCGCCCCGATCGCAGGCTCTGCATCCGGCAATCTCGGCGATATAGAATGGTTCCTCCGTCCCCGCATCTTCCTGGGATTTGCCATCGCAACCTCTGCATTGACGCAAGACTGGATTCGCCGGCGCCTGCGCGAGATCAGGATCGTCGACGATCCTGATCTGCCGCGCTATCGGCACGCGCCGGATCGCGACATCGTCCCGGCGGCGGTGCTGGTGCCGCTGGTCAATCGTCCGCTCGGCTTGAGCGTACTACTCACGCAGCGCACCGCGCACCTGCACGACCACGCGGGGCAGATCAGCTTTCCCGGCGGGCGCGTGGACGAAGGCGACCAAGATCGCATAGCGACCGCGCTGCGCGAGGCCGAAGAAGAAACCGGGTTGCCGCCCTCGGCCGTAACGATCGTCGGCAGCTTGCCCGACTACGATATTCCCACCGGATTTCGCGTCACGCCGATTGTCGGCTGGATCGAGCCGCCGTTCGTGCTGGCGGCCGACCCGTTCGAAGTTGCGGAAGTATTCGAAGTGCCGCTGGCATTTTTCCTCGACGCCGCAAATTACGAGCGCCACAGCGCCGAGATCAAAGGACGCCACCGGCATTTCTACGCGATGCCCTACGAAGGGCGCAACATCTGGGGGGCGACGGCGGGCATGCTGTACACGTTGTATCAAGTGCTGCACGTCGAAGCATGACCACCGGCATTCGTTTGCTCGTGCGTCCCGGTCATGCGGCAGCGTGTGCCGATGCCAGCGTGTGCAGATGATCGATCGGCCGTACCGGTCGCACCGCACCGATGGCTAAAGGCAAGACCCCCGTTTCGCCGGCCATTCGCGAGTTGCGCGCCGCGCAGGTCGAATTCACCGATCATCTGTACACCTACGAAGACCAGGGCGGCACCGAAGTCTCCGCGCGCGAGCTGGGCGTCGCCGAGCACAGCGTGATCAAAACGCTGATCATGCAGAACGACGCGCAGTCGCCGCTGGTGGTGCTGATGCATGGAGACAAACAGGTCTCGACGAAAGAGCTGGCGCGGCTGATCGGGGTGAAGACCATTTCTCCGTGCTCGCCCGAGGCGGCGCAGCGCCACACCGGTTACATGGTCGGGGGCACCTCGCCGTTCGGCACGCGCCGCAAGCTGCCGGTGTTCATGGAGCGTACGATCCTCGAGCTGCCGCGCATCTACATCAACGGGGGCAAGCGCGGCTATCTGGTAGGCTTGAGCCCGGCCGACGCTGTGCGGCTGCTGCAACCGCAGCTGGTAACGGTGGCGGTGGCAAAGTAGCGCTCCGGCATACAGAGGCTCCCGGTGGTGCCGATAAGGCAGGTGTGGCGATAAATAAGATAACTAGCTTGCCGGATAACCAGCGCGGCGGGAAATAAGCCTGCCGATAAGCCGACAACACGGCGGTGGCGTTAGACGGCGCGCCGACCACCAAGCAGATCGATTCCTACTCAGCAATATCGCAACGCGCCGGGCAGCACCGGGTTGCATCAGGAGCCTAGTTGCATCAGGAGAGAATGACCCATGGAAGAGCAGAGGCATCAGGATGAGTTGGCGATGCTGCGGGCCGAAATCGAGCTCCTGATCTCCGAGCGGCGCAGTCTGTTGCGAGCCAGCGGTGCGGCGGCGGTTTTCGTGGCCAAGCTAGATAGCCACGCGCTGCCCGAATCCACTTACGACGCGGCCGACGTGCTGGCGGGTGCCCTTAGCGATTTGTCCGAAGACACGCTGCGTGAGGCGATCGAATTGATCCGCAAAGAGGAGGGCGCCATCGTTCGGATCCGTGCCGAGGATGATCTCGACAGTTAATAACGCGACCGCGCGATGAGCGCGCCAGCCCGCGCGCGGCGCGCAATGACCGACCAATCTCGGCGCGCGGCGGCGCGATGATCGATCAATCTCGGCGCGCGGGCGCGCCATGACCGACCAGCGTCGGCATCCCTGCACAGCACTGGTTCTCACCGGCGGCGGCGCGCGCGCTGCGTATCAGGTCGGCGTGCTGCGCGCGGTAGCCTCGCTGCTGGTCCCGGGTTCGCCGAGTCCATTTCCGATTATCTGCGGCACCTCTGCCGGCGCCATCAACGCGGCAGTGGTTGCATCCGGCGCGCAAGACTTTCGCCGCACGGTGCATCGACTCTCGCGCGTGTGGAAAGCATTTCGCACGCATCAAGTTTATCGCTCGGACGCGTTGGCGGTCGCACGCACCGGAGCGCGCTGGCTCGGCGCGATGTTTCTCGGTGGGCTCGGCCGCAACAATCCGACCTCGCTGCTCGATAACACGCCGCTGGAACAGTTGCTGACGGCGA
>JBDTMS010000222.1:0-6688 GCA_039934195.1 Betaproteobacteria bacterium | reverse complement strand
CGGCTTGAGAAGATAGCCGTCGTTCAAGTCGATCGTCGATTGCGTATTGACCTTGCCTTCGAACACTGCAACGGTATTCGCCGCGCAATTGTTCGCCACTAAAAACTCGGTGCCTTCAACCGCCGCGTTGAGAAACTTCGTCCGAACCTTGAAGTCCCGTGGATAGCGCGTAATGAAGTAACCGGCGCCGCAAGACGTGCCAAGCGAATTCTTCGGACTTGAATCGTTCTGGAAAAATTCAACGACCGTTTGATCGCCCGCCATGTTGATCGTGATTGCAGAGTTTTGATCGAGGCGAATAAATTTTTCCGGAATAACGACTAGCGCCGCGCGGCTGTTGGGGCCGGTGTGGAGAAGGTCGCCTTGGCAGATCGGGGTGTCGAGACGAGTAACGGGTGACCACGTTGATTGGTTGGGTTTGCGGAGTTCTACGTTGCCTTGGATTGAGACGATGCGACCGACGATAGAGGCGCAAGATTGGGCAGCAACGCTGGGCCCCCAGCTTAGCGACGCCCATGCCAACGCCAGACTTAAGCATAACGCTAGCGGCGGTCGATAGGTTTTGTGTTCTGACCGCGTCACCTAAGCCTTGCGTGGTTAGCTGATGTTTAGGTCCGACGTGTGCGGAGCGAAGAGGCAATGTTAAGGCGGATCACTGTACCGTTGAACCTTACTTTCGTGATACCTATCGTTAGATCGGATGGCCGACATCTCGCATGTTTTGATCGATAAACGTAGGCGCGAGCTTGAAGTAAACGAAGATAATTGGAATTGCATCGTCGCCGCGTTCTGTTCACGCCCAAATCGCCTCGGCCGCTGTTAAGAGCGCACTACGTGTTCACCGTACTGGATGCAGCAAGCCCTCTCAGTAGCACGAGGAACAACGATCCAACGAGTCGCCTAGTACGGCGCTGCCGGACATGGATCTCCATTAGGCCAGAGCGTTGATCCCGGTGATGCTTTAAGGTCTAGAGCTTGTTTCACCGCGTGGCATACGTCTAATAACCCGGATCCATAGAACGGGCTGCGCCCGCTCTTCCACTGGCCGTTGTTAGGGTCGATCTTCCTGGCCGAGGATCTCAACACATCGCGGACCTGAGTCCAGGTCAAGTCTCTATTCGCGGAAAGGATCAGCGCGATCGCTCCGGAAACCGTGGCGGCAGCGGCGGACGTGCCTCCGAATCTGCACGGCGCCGAACTGCACAATGGGGAGATAGTCTGAGTATCGTAACCCAAAGCACATATGTCGATTGCATCGCCATAGTTTGATGGCCCAGCGTGCGCATCCAACGGTGCTAGGAATACGTCGTCGTCCTTTTTAGCTTTGCAATTGGCAACGGCAATCGTCCGAGTGTCCGCTGCCAACGGCTCATGCACCTCAACTGGCGTTCCGGCATTTCCAGCCGAATAAACGAGGACAACGCCCCTTGCAACTCCGTTGCGAACTCCTCCCTGCGTAACCAGTGCTTGAAAGGTCGCATCTATCCAGGTCGGCAGATCGAAGCAAGATGTGCCAGTGCATCCCTGAGCTGGGGTGAAGCCATGCGAGGCGTTAATAATGTCCGCTGGGTTAGTGATGGGGGGCCAATGGCAAGGATGCCTCGGGTCGTCAGGCTGCGGACAGCTAACCTGCAGACCTCCTATCCAAGAGAGCGTATCGCCATAGAACGTAGGTGATGCACTCAGAACCCTACGCACGGCAATGTGGTGCGTGCCAGGGGCGATTCCGGCGATCTCGTAGTCGTTATCGGTACACGCTGCAATCGTTCCGAATACTGCCATCCCATGCTCGATTTCGGAATTGGGTGGGGGAATATAACCCGTGTTGGTGCTGTCGCAGAACACCTGCCGGACCGCGTCAAAACAAACGCGTAGCTGCTGCGTGCGCGTAGCGTCCCTCGCGACACAGCGAGGATCACCCACACCACCGGGAGCCGAGACATCGTGATGTTTTTGGTCGATCCCGCGATCCAAGCTTGCTACGTAAATCTCGCCGTCGCCAATCAAGGGCATGGGGGGGCCGGTGGGGTCGTAGAGTAAGCCCCATGCTTCTCTTACACGCTGATAGCTATGATTGCCGAATCGCTGCGCGCCACTGCCGTACTGCTTGGTATAGCCTGGATCGTGCGGCGAATCGTGTGGCACATCGTGATCCACGAACTCAACGAACAAGTCGGGCTCCCCGGTGATCAAAAGGCCGGTTCTAACCAAACAATTAATTAAACTTAGGATTTTTTCCGTGTCGGCGCTCGCCGACTCCGCTACCCAAACATCGCTGTCGTACTTATGAGTTCTCATAGAGCGGAAGCCCAGCGACTTTTCGAGCCGCTGCTGCGCTATTTGCCTAGTGTCTGCAGCGGCGCGGAATACGAATCGGTTGTCGAGCACGCGAACGTGATCATTATCGATGTCAATCGGCAGCCCCACACGCGCGGTCATTCCGAAATCTTTCAATTTAGCTCTCAGGGCAGAAATAACCGAGCGCCTGTCTGCGCCTGGTTGTATCGAGAGCAACCACACATATCCGGCCGCTCGCCTGAAGGGTAAGCCATCACCCTCGTAACGTTGGATAGGCAACTCTTTCGACAAAGTGTCTACGGCACGTCGAGCGGAAACCTCATCCGGAGGATCAAACTCGAAAGCGATAGCTAACAGTTCGGATGCCGGTGAAAAAGGGATGAGTGCGCGACCCATCCGATAGTAAGGCAGCCCGCGTTTGCCAAGGTGCAGTGGAAGACCTTGGATGTTGCGATCGATCAGGAGTTGACGAGGCGGAGCAAGCAAGTCGGAGTCGAAGGCCGACACCAGATACGTTCCTGCCAATACTAGACCCTCATATTTGTATCGATTCTTCCCGGACTTTAGTCTAACTACCTCACCTTTCTCTGTGGTTGGGAATAGCAGAACCTCAAGATTTCGCGGAACGGGCGCATGACGAGGAGGTATGACGTAGACCGAAACGCTAAGGACTCTGCCCGCGCTGGGAGAAGTCTTAGAGTACGCACCGAAGACCTGCGTTGACCTGAGTAACGGAGGCTCGCCAGAACGAGTGTCCCCGGAGCAGACATCGCTTGATAATTCGTCGGCCCGCGCGGTGTTGCCGCTATCGGAGCAACCCCACGACATCAGTAGCACAGTAGCGGCAAATCCCAGTGATTTGCATAACCTTTGCGCCCTTGCCGTTCTATATGGTCTTGAATTCCCTTTCATCGCAGACGACTCCCAAGTTTATCGCGCAATGGATTGCCAACCATTTGACTGACAGAGGATCTCCTCTGATATCGCAGCGGTAATACATGATCGATCCCTCGTCTCGAGAGTTACCGCGCGTCAACATCTCTTGCAATAAGTTGTGCCGTTAACCACAACTGGACAGGTGCCGGTCTGGCATTGATTGTCTTCCTCTGTCTTAAGATCTCGATAACACCGCTCCTTCGTCCCCCAAAGATCCTCCTTAGCAACTATGTTTCCACTCGAATCGTAATATAGAGCGACAACCGCTCCGTTCGGAACGTCTTGTGCAATTGGCAGGTGTTCTCCAGGGCAGTTTTCTTCATTGCTGAAAGCAACATTGGTTGCGACGCAGCCGGCGATGAGTGCGACTAGGATTGACGCCTTCTTCGCTCGTAATATTTTCTGGTTGTGATGTGGCGCTGAGAAACAGAGATTAAGTCGCAATAAGTTCATATACCCTCCCTTTAAGTTACTAGGCAACACCGCTAAGAACACTGTAAATGGACGTCCATTGAGTTTGTCCAGGGCAAACTATGTGCAGGATCGGAAACGCTCGCGCTTCATAAGAATCTTCTCTGAGCACGCACAATGAGGGACATAAGCGTGCGAACGGTGGCATTGTCGCTATAGCTCCAGTGAGATGCGCATTAAAACCTGCCGTTGAGGAACGAACCGCGGAGTTCCGAAAACGATGTCCTGAAATCGAAATGTTCTGTTCAACAGATTAGTCATTTGGAGGCTTACCGTCCCGCGTCGTTGCGGGAACCGGTATGCGATTAACGCGTCAGCGGTCCAGAAATGATCGGCTCCGTCGACAAGACCACCTCCGGGGCCGACGAACTGGCCTTTCTGCCAAACTCCGGTCAACGTCACGGCGGCCCACACACCGCTAGGAAGGAACAACCTAACTGACAACGGCAGTTCGGCACTCTTGAGCTCACCGAACAAGTTTGCCCGCTCGTGCCGTAAATATGTCGGGTGTGTGGAAAACGACAACCAGTCAGCAGGTAGCCAATAGACGTAGATTAGACCGCTGCGCTCGGTTCGTTCGTCGAACTGTACGTCCCCAGTTTCACTTATCGTCAATGGCCAAGATAGTTTCCGGCCCACCATTTCGATGCCTCCGAAAAGGGTGGGCGTGAAGCGATAGTCGAGCGCAGCGCCTGCGCCGCGAGACTTGGTTCCATTTGCATCGTCGAAGAATTGATTGAAGCCCGCTATTTGCGTAGGTTCGAGGCCTTGATCAGAGTTAATCCTGCGCTTGAGCACGCGAAAGAAAGCCGCTCGCAACGTGAGCGGCGGCGTAGGTTTCCAGATCAGGCCGAGCTTGGGATTCACCTGCGATTGATCCCCTGCGTCTCGAGACCGAAGGTGGTCGTAGGAGGCGCCTAGTTGCAATTGCGGGAAGCCGCGGGGTAGCGGTAGATACGCGTAAGTGTAAGCGTTGATATGAAAGGGTTGAGAAGTGGCGGTGCCAAACTCGCTTTGCTCCACACTGTGCGCGTCGAAATAGCTTATGCCTGAAATAAAGTTAATCCCTCGATGTACTTTTAAATACTGTGCTTCGGCTTTCCAGCTCTGCTGAGTGTTAACCACGAAAAAAGGGAACATTGGATCGGGGATGTCGACGGTTCCGGTACGCTGTTGCGCGATAATCGACAGGAGCAGATCGGACTGCGACGAAATCTGCTGTCGCAGGCCGAACCTTTGTGTGTCGAGTCCTTCGCTGGCGCGTTGTGTAGTGTTGAAGAACGCAGGATCGAACCCAACTTGTAGATCGCCAGTGTGCTGTTCAGAGTGAGTGGCCTCGAACTGGAGACTTGTTGCAGCGCTAACTTGAGCTTGTAGAAAGGCGTCATATTGCTGTTGGCTGTTTTCGTTATTCGCCCGGAAGCCATCGGAATCGGCGCGAAACTGACTCAAGCTAAACGATAGGGGCCCGCGCAGTCCACCAATGACAGCCTGCTCGCCCCAACTGCCATGCTCTCCAGCTAGTCCGAATAATTGCAGCCCAAGCCCGTCCCTCATGAACAGCGGGCTGAACTCATTGGGACCTACAGTACTAGGACCATACGGATAGGTGCGGAACAGAATATCGTTGGCAAGTTGAGGCTGTAGGGCCGCTGCCCCCAGCGGCTGTCGAAGCTGCGACTGCAGCAGCTCGCTTGCCCGTGCGATATCGTGTCCGGCCCTAGTCGCATACATGTCAGCCAAGAACTTGTGAGCAGGGTAGCTGCTAGGATCGAAGGAAATCGATTCAGCGGCCGCTACGAGTCCTAGTTGTGTAAAGCCGAGCTCATTATAAATATGCGCTCGGCTCGTCGTCCGCGCTGCAAGATCCTGATCCAGGAGTAGCTTGGATCGATATATACCTCGCTCGTCGTTGAGTTCTATGGAATGCTCGACCTGCTTCAAGGCGGCGCCAGGTTGGGTCTGGCTGTCTTTTAGGATAGCATCATAAAACCATGGCGTCGGGTCCTTCGGATCGAGCTGCTTCGCCAAGCCAAATTGCGACGCCGCAAGCGTGTCCCGCTCCTTGCTGTTTTCCTCGTAATACGCCTTTCCGACGTAGCTTCGAACCAGCGAATTGGTCGGATCCAGCAGAACCGCGATTTCGATCTGCTCCCGGCCCGCAACGAGATCGCCGTCGCGAATAATCGCCAGACCCAATCCCAACCGCGCGAGAGGATCGCTCGAATCTCGTTCGATCGCAGCGAGGAAATCGACGCGCGCTTTTTTCGTATCGATTTGCGCCAAATGTACGAAACCAAGAATCGTGTGCGCGCGGCTTTCGTTGGGATTCGCTTCAACTGCGGCTTGAGCGGCACGTTCTGCTGAGCGCGTTTTGCCAAGCGACATCAGCAGCTCGGCCATGCGCGTTTGCGCGGTCGAGCTTCGCGGCGCCAACTGTGCCGCACGTTCGGCGCTGCTCAACGCGTCTTCGAGTTTGAAACTCGCCTGCTGTGCGTAGGAATATGCGATCCATGCGCGCGGCGACAGCGGGTCCAGTTCGGTCGCGCGCTTGCCGGAGGCAAGGCCGCTTGCCTTGTCGTTCTTGACGATGCTGATGACTGCCGCGAGGGCTTCGGCGTCGGGATCGTCGCGGCGAAGCGCGAGCGCGGCCTGGATGTCGGTCTGTGCATCGTCGACTCGTCCGAGGCGCAGGCGTTGTTCTGCGCGCAATGTTAAGCAACGACTTTTCTCCGACGCGGAGTCTGCGCCGCAGCTCTCGTCGGCATCGGCGCCAGCGCTGGCATCGCTCAACGGCGGGTAATAAAGTGCCCACTGCACGGCGTCGACCGGCCGGACGAGAATCTTCACGGCCGAAGGCTCGCCGGGTCCGACAGAGACCCTTTCGCCCGACCTCAATACGAAGCTCTCGCTGCGGCCGATCAGAGTTTCCGCGCGCACCTTGCCTTCGAATACGGCGACTGCAGAAGCGCTGCTGCTGAGA
>JBDTMS010000221.1:0-6692 GCA_039934195.1 Betaproteobacteria bacterium | reverse complement strand
AGCTCGGCATCGACCCGCGCGAGAATGACATCCGCTTCGTCGAAGACGATTGGGAATCGCCGACGCTCGGCGCATGGGGACTGGGTTGGGAAGTCTGGCTGAACGGGATGGAAGTCACGCAATTCACCTACTTCCAGGAAGTCGGCAGTTTGATCTGCAAGCCGGTCCTCGGTGAAATCACTTACGGCCTGGAACGCCTCACGATGTATCTGCAAGGCAAGGACAACGTGTACGACCTCGTGTGGGTCGACGGACCGGACGGCCCGATCACATACGGCGATGTCTACCACCAAAACGAAGTCGAGCAATCGACCTACAACTTCGAGCAATCGAACGTCACGATGTTATTCGAGCACTTCACCGCATACGAGCGTGAAGCCAAGCGCTTGATCGAAGCGGGGCTTGCGCTGCCCGGCTACGAGATGGTGATGAAATGCTCGCACACGTTCAATCTGCTCGACGCGCGCGGCGCAATCTCAGTCACGGAGCGCGCCGCGTATATCGGCCGCGTGCGCACACTGGCTCGATTGGTGGCGCAAGCGTATTACGATTCTCGCGAAGCGCTCGGCTTTCCGATGCGTAAATCGCAGCCCGTTACAAACTAGGCGGAACGCATGCAGGACGCATTGCTCATCGAGTTGCTCACCGAAGAGCTGCCGCCGAAATCGTTGCAGACGCTCGGACGGCGCTTCGCCGAAGGCGTAGTTCGCCGACTCGTGGCGCAGGGGTTCGTTACCGCGAGCAACGAATGGCAGCCGTTCGCTACGCCGCGCCGGCTCGCCGTCTTAGTTGAAGGCGCGCTGGATCGCCAGCCCGAGCAAGCGGTGGAACGCAAAGGTCCCGCCGTCGCATCCGGTATCGGCGCCGACGGCAAGCCAACGAAAGCGTTGGAAGGCTTCGCGCGATCGTGCGGCGTCGCTGTCGATGCACTTGAACGCATGCACGACGGCAAGGCGGACTACTTCGTGTTTCGCACGCGCAAAGCCGGCGAGGATCTCGCACAGCATCTCGCGCGCATCGTGCAGGAAGCGATCAATGAACTGCCGATTCCGAAACTGATGCGCTGGGGCGAGCGCGACATCGAATTCGTGCGACCGGTGCATGGCTTGATGATGCTGCACGGCGAGGCGATCGTCGCCGGCGAAGTGCTCGTCTTTGCCAGCGGCAACGTAACGCGCGGCCATCGATTTTTGAGCACCGGCACGTTGTTGATTCCGCGCGCGCAGGACTACGCGCACACCCTGGCGGAAAGCGGCGCTGTCGTCGCGTCATTCGACCTGCGTCTGGCGCGTATACGCGAGGGTCTGCAGCAGCGGGCAGCCGGCGCCAATCTCGGCGACTACGAAAGCCTGTTGAACGAAGTGACTGCGCTGGTCGAATGGCCGGTTGTCTACGAAGGCCGCTTCGACGCGACCTTTCTCGACGTTCCGCAGGAATGTTTGATCTTGTCGATGAAACAGCACCAGAAGTATTTCCCGCTGCTCGACGCGCAGTCGGGCCGGCTGCTGAATCGCTTTTTGATTGTCAGCAATCTCGATACGCCGGATCCTCAGCGCATCGTCTCCGGTAACGAACGGGTTCTGCGAGCCCGTTTGTCCGACGCAAAGTTCTTCTACGATCAGGATCGCAAGACGCGCCTTGCCGACCGGGTCGAGCGGCTCGGTAGCGTGGTCTATCACAACAAGCTCGGCAGTCAGTTGCAGCGTGTACAGCGGTTGCAAAAGCTCGCGAGCGCTATCGCAAAAGAGCTCGGCGCCGATGCGTCGCACGCCGAGCGCGCGGCATGGCTGGCGAAAGCGGATCTGATCACCGACATGGTCGGCGAATTTCCCGAGCTGCAAGGCATCATGGGACAGTACTACGCGCTGCATGATGGCGAAGATGCTGCAGTCGCCGGCGCGATCGAAGCGCACTACCATCCGCGCTTCGCCAACGATTCGCTACCGCAGGACGCGATCGGCAGCGCTGTGGCATTGGCCGACAAGCTCGATACGCTGGTCGGCATCTACGGCGTCGGTCTCGTGCCGACCGGCGACAAAGATCCGTTCGGATTGCGGCGTCAGGCGCTCGGCGTGTTGCGCATGTTGTCCGAAGGCGCGCTTGCGCTCGATCTAGTCAAGCTGCTCGAGCTTGCCAAGCTCAACTTCGCACCGGGCGTGCTGAGCGATAACATCATTGCCGATCTGCATACCTTCATGCTCGATCGTTTACGGAATTATTTGCGTGAACGCGGCTACGCAACGGATGAAATCGAAGCCGTCGTCAGCCAGAATCCAACGCGCATCGATCGCGTGGTGCCGCGACTCGCCGCGGTGCAGGCGTTCCGTGCGCTGCCGGAAGCAGAAAGCCTCGCGAGCGCCAACAAGCGTATTCGCAATATCCTGAAGAAAACGACAGTGACGCAGACCGAAGCCGACGTCGCGGTATTGCACGAGGCAGCCGAGAAAAATCTGTACGCTGCGACATCGCGGCTGCTGCCGGAAGTGCGTTCGCTGGTGGAACGTGAGCGCTACACCGATGCTCTGCGTCTGCTTGCGGGTGTGCGCAGCGAAGTGGATACGTTTTTCGATCAGGTGATGGTAATGGTGGACGATCCCGCCATTCGCAACAACCGGCTGGCGCTGCTATCGCAGCTCGAAAGTCTGCTCAATCACGTCGCGGATATCTCCAAGCTGGCGAGTTGATATTGGAGTTTTTTGCGCTACAGATCGCGCATCGCCCGAATTCTTTTGCGCTATAGATCACGCATCGCCCGAGTTGTTTTCGCGCTATAAATCGCGCATTGAACCGGGCGGCGTCGATTTGAGCTGCCGCAGCAATGTCGCCAGCGCAGCCGGCGTGCCGTAAGTCAGCGACGAACGATCGAGCTTGCGGTCGTACTGCTGCAGCACCGCCGTCAGATCGTCGGTCTCCCAAAGCAGGATCTCGTCTTTCAGGGCGCCGCTCATGCCGGCGCGGATGGTGACGCTCCAATCGCGCGATGGGCCGAACCTCCCACCAAGCATCTTGCGAATATCGGCGAAGCGCGCTTCGGGAAACGTCACGGCCACTTGCGCCAGCGCCTCGTCGATGAACAGTGCGTCGGCTAGCGCAGGCACACCGTTCAATAGGTCCAGGCTGCCTTCGAGCGGTTTACAGCGCCGTATGCTGTCGTCGGCCGGATCTTGATAGCAGGCGAGCTCGGCATTTTCGAGAACGCTGGTCAGCTCGTCGCCGATAAGGTCGGGGCCTAAACTTTCGAACACATCGTTCGCGTTTGCCTGATGCATCGCCAGCAGACCGCAACAGGCGAGCACCGCTGCACCTGTCGTCAGCCACACCCGCATCAAACTCTCCCGAATTCTTTCATGACGAACTGCTGGCGGCGGCTGACCGGCAAACGTTCTTCCAGCCCGCGCAGCTTGACCACCCACTGCCCGTCGCCGCCTTGCTCAGCCAGGCGCTCGAAGCTCTCGATCGCATCGCGCGCGACCAGGCAGCTGCGGTGAATGCGAACGAACTTCTGCTGAAATTCCTGCTCGAGGCGGGTGAGCGATTCTTCCAGCAGAAAGTCGCGCTCCGCCGTTCGGATGGTCACATATTTGAGTTCGGCACGCAGGTAGATGATCTTGTCGACCGGCACCAGCACGATGCGCCCGCGCTCTTGCACCGACAGATGCCGCCGCGCTTCCGGTGCGAGCTTCTGCAGCACGTCGAGCGCGAGCGGCGTCAATGCTCTGGCGCGCGTCAATGCATCGTACAGACGTCGCAGGCGAATCGGCTTGACCAGGTAATCCACTGCGTGCAACTCGAATGCTTTCAGCGCATACGCATCGAGCGCGGTGGTGAAAATGACCGACGGCGGATCGGGCAACTTGCGCAGATGCTGCGCGGCCTCGATGCCATCCATCTCCGGCATGCGAATGTCGAGCAGCACGACATCGGCCGGCGTCACCTGCAGCAGATCCAATAGTGCGCGGCCGTTCACCGCTTCGCCGACGATTTCCAGCGCGAGGCTGGCGGCGCAATCTTCCAGCAGATCGCGAATGCGGCTGCGCGCCGGCGCCTCGTCGTCCACCACCACTACTCGCAATGCTTGGCCGTGCTTGGTCGTTGCCATCGGGTTCGCTCGTCAGCTCTGTTCTTTTCGGTAAGGCATCACGATATGCACTTGGAACGCATTGTCGGTGACGCTGGTTTTCAGGCTCGCTTCGGCATCGAAATGCAGCGCCAGGCGCTCGCGGATATTGCCGAGCGCCATCTTGTTGCCGACATGATGATCGCCTTCGCTTCGATACGGATTGCGCAGCACCAGGTGCACTTCGTCGCGCACTTTGTAGACGTGAATGCTGATGACGCCGGGCTCCGAGCGCGGCTCGATGCCGTGATACACGGCATTCTCCACCAGAGGCTGCAGCACCAGGGGCGGAACGAGCGCTTCGCCCGGCATCTTTTCGGTATGCCATTCCACCAGCAGGCGCTCGCCCAATCGCAACTGTTCGAGATCCAGATACTGCCGGGTCAGCTCGACTTCGCGCAGCAAAGTCGACAGGTCGCGGTTGTCGGCCATGAGGACGCGAAACAAGTCGGCCAAATCTTCCAGCGACTCTTCTGCACGCTTGGGCTCTTCCCGAATCAAGCTCAATACGGCGTTGATGCTGTTGAACAGAAAGTGCGGCCGGATGCGCGCTTGCAATGCCTGCAGACGCGCCTCCGACAGCGCCGGCGACAACGCGCGGCTGCGCAGATGAAAGTAATACAGGATGAACGTCGAGCCCGCCGCAGTCACGATCCAGTATCGCTCGATCTGGCCTTGCGGATCGCCGCCGAGGATGTCACCGGCGATACGATGAAGCGCGCTCGCGATGATCAGCTCGATCAGCACGACGACCAGCAGTCCGGTGTAGTAGTTCAACCGGTGCAGCCAGGCATTGAGAACGCCCAGGGTCAGGATGCTCATCACCACCACCGGTTGCGTCGGTGTCGAAATCTGCAGGAAGTGGTTGGTCGCGCCGCGCATGTTGCCGGTCTCGGCGAGTGCGATGAACAACGACAATCCCAGCACGATCAGCACAATGCGCAGGATGACGCCGAGATTTCGAAAGTCGGGCAGGACGTCGTGATGCAGGTTTTGATTTATACTCATGCTGCTCCAACTGCCTGTCTGAACGGGGTTTTTGCACCGCAGGCGACGGCGCCGAAAACGCAGCACATGATGTGCCAGTTGGACGACGCGGCGCAAGGCGCGTTGCGCGTTTCGATAAACATCGGCTGCAGTTGCGCCGTCAGCTTAGAAAAATTTCGATGCAAGACGATTCATCCGGCGCAACGTGGTCGGGCCGCTTCAGCGAACCGGTCGATGCGCTGGTCAAGCGCTACACCGCTTCGATCGGCTTCGACTGGCAACTTGCCGAGTTCGACATCCGCGGATCGCTCGCGCACGCGCGCATGCTGGCGCGCGTCGGCGTGTTGTCGGCCGGCGATGTCGCTGATATCGAACGCGGTATGGCGACGATTGTCGCGGAGGTGCAAGCCAGCACGTTTCCCTGGTCGGTCGATCTGGAAGACGTGCATCTCAACATCGAGAAGCGACTCACCGATCTGATCGGGGATGCCGGCAAACGGCTGCACACCGGTCGTTCGCGCAACGACCAGGTCGCTACCGACATTCGGCTGTGGCTGCGCACAGCGATCGACGACATCGACCGGCTGATCGCGTTGCTGCAAATGGAGCTCATCGGTTTGGCCGAGCAGCATGCCGACACGATCATGCCGGGGTTCACCCACCTCCAAGTTGCGCAGCCGGTATCGTTCGGTCATCACCTGCTGGCCTATTACGAAATGCTGAAGCGCGATCGCGCGCGTCTCGCCGATTGCCGCCGCCGGGTCAACCAGTTGCCGCTCGGCGCAGCCGCACTCGCGGGCACGAGCTATCCGATCGATCGCGAGTGGGTCGCGCGCGAGCTCGGCTTCGATGGCATCTGCGCGAATTCGCTCGACGCGGTGTCCGATCGCGACTTCGCCATCGAGTTCGTATCGTGTGCGGCGGTGCTGATGATCCATCTATCGCGCTGCTCCGAAGAGCTCATTCTGTGGATGAGCCCGCGCTTCGGTTTCATCATGCTGGCCGACCGCTATTGCACCGGCTCGTCGATCATGCCGCAGAAAAAAAATCCCGATGTGCCGGAGCTGGTGCGCGGCAAAACCGGCCGGATCAACGGCCACCTGGTTGCGCTGCTGACTTTGATGAAAGGCCAGCCGCTCGCCTATAACAAAGATAATCAGGAAGACAAAGAACCGCTGTTCGACACGGTCGCCACAGTGGTGAGCACCTTGCGCGTATTCGCCGGCATGATCGGTGGATTGTCCGTCAACAAGGACGCGATGCGGCGCGCGGCCGCCGAAGGCTTCGCCACCGCAACGGATCTCGCGGATTATCTGGTCAAGAAGGGCGTGCCGTTTCGCGAAGCGCACGAAGTCGTCGCGAAAGCAGTGCGGTTCGCCGCCAACAGAAGCGTCGATCTATCCGGCTTGTCGCTGATGGAATTGCAGCAGTTTTCAATGCATATCGAAGGCGACGCCTTCGATGTTCTCACCCTGGAAGGCTCGCTCAGAGCGCGCGATCATCCAGGCGGTACCGCTCCCGAGCAGGTGCGTGCAGCGCTGACACGCGCACGCGCCGAGCTCGGCGACCTAACCTAATCGTACGTGCG
>JBDTMS010000220.1:0-6694 GCA_039934195.1 Betaproteobacteria bacterium | reverse complement strand
CACGCCGCAGACGAGCCCGTGCCCGCTTCTGCATGGGCCAGCGATCTGACCGCAATCGATGCCAAAGACTGGAATGCAGATCGCGCCGCACATTTGCTGGAGCGCGCCGGCTTCGGCGGCACGCCAGAAGAAATTGCCGCCTTCGCTGCAATGACGCCACAGCAGGCCGTGCGGCGCCTGGTGCACTTCCAGACCGTCGATAACAGCGCGCTCAAGCCATTCGATCATTCCGGCATATTCGATCCCGGTCTCGACCCGTTCCCAGTGAGCCGGCCGGCGACGACCGATCAGGCGAAAACGCAGGGGGAAGCACTCGGCGTTAAAGTCAAAACTAGCGGCAATCGCCGTATGCAGCCGGTAGTGAATAAATTTTTCTATTGGCTGCGCGCAAGCCGTCTGGAAACCGATCGCGTTTCCTACTGGTGGGGCAATCGCATGCTGACCACGCAGCACCCGCTGGAAGAAAAGATGGCGTTGTTCTGGCACGGCCACTTCGCCAACAACGAAGACAAGGTTCGCGACTACCGCAAGTTGCTGCAACAGCTCGAGCTGTTCCAGACCAAGGGTACCGGCAACTTCCGCGATCTGATGATAAGTGTCGCGCAAGATCCGGCGATGCTGGCGTTTCTCGACGCCGCGAATAACGTGAAGGGTGCGCCCAACGAGAACTTCGCACGCGAGATCATGGAACTGTTCACCATGGGCGTGGGCAACTATACGGAAACCGACATCCGCGAAGCCGCGCGCGCATTCACCGGCTGGGATTATCGGGACCTGACGTTCCAGATCCTGCCGGAACGTCACGATGACGGCGTAAAAAATGTTCTGAGCAACAGCGGCAACTACGACGGCGTCGCGGTCATCGACATTATTCTCCAGCAACCGGTCACCGCCGAATTTCTTGCGGCGAAGATCTATCGCTTCTTCGTTCGCGAAGACATCACGCCCGCAATGCGCAAGCAGCTCGGCGCCGTCTTGCGCGACAACAAGTACGAAATCGCGCCGTTGCTGCAAACGATGTTTTTGTCGAAAGACTTCTACAGCCCGGAAAGCGTAGGCGCGCACATCAAAGGGCCGGTGGAGCTGGTGGTATCGACCTACAAGAAACTCGGGGTCCGCGAGCTGCCCGGCGTACCCGACTTCAACGATGTAACCGCGGAGCTCGGCCAGCATCTGTTCCATCCGCCGACGGTCGCGGGATGGGCGCAGGGCAGGAGCTGGGTCACCCCTGGCCTACTCATCGAACGCGGCAATTTCGCGCAGGACGTCGTGTTTCCCGACGTGAATTTTATTCCGGGCGATCGCTATCCGATTTACGGCACCGGTGATGAAATTCGCGCGGTGCACGAACGCATTCGCGCCGGCTACGATATCTCGAGTGCAACCAAGCCGGTGGGCAAGGACGATCAGGGCGGCATGGCCATGTCGAACATGATGGCCGATCGCGACGAAGATTTTAATACGCGCTTCGCCAGCTACCGCGGCTGGCAAATGGCGATCGAGCGGGTGAAACCGATCCCGCGCACAGCCGTGCAGATCGACTTGACCGAGATGGTAACTGCAGCCGGCTGCAAAACCACTGGCGAGGTCGTCGACTATCTATCGCACCGTCTAATGAGCGTGCCGCTCGATGCACAGACGCGTGAGCGCCTGTCCGGCTTTCTCGCCAAAGAGCTCGGCAGCGACCGTCTCGCCGGATCGGAAACGTACCTCGAAGATCCGCTGCGCGTGCTCGTGCATCTGATCATGAGCCTGCCTGAATATCAGCTCGGCTGAAATCGCTTTACTTACCTGGAGAGCGCGCACCGCGCCCAAGGATGACTTATGAATGCATACGATCCGTTATTGAGCCGCCGCCAGTTGCTGCGCGGTGCGGTAGGCGGCATGGGCCTGAACGTCGCGCGGCGCATGGGCTTGCCATTTTTATTTTCGCAGGCAGCACTCGCGAATGCGGCGAGCGACAGCAAGCGGCAGCGCATCCTGGTGATCTTCGAGCTCTCCGGCGGCAACGATGGCCTGAACACGGTGGTGCCGTACGCGGACGACACGTATTACAAGCTGCGCCCGAACATCGGCATCAAGCCGCAGAAAGTGCGCAAGATCGACGATCACTTCGGCTTCAGTCCGGGCATGGCGGGGTTCGAGCGCCTGTACAAAGACGGCAAGCTCGCCATCATCCACGGCTGTGGCTACGACAATCCGTCGTTCTCGCATTTCACGTCGATGGCGTACTGGCACACCGCCGCGCCGAATAGCGGCGAACCGTACGGCTGGGTCGGCCGCCTTGCCGATGCGATGCAGCCGGAGCCGTCAGCCAATTTCATCGTGAACATCGACACCACGCAGTCGCTCGCGGTACGCAGCCGGTTTCACACGCCGGTGGTATTCGACGATCCAGACAAATTTACCCGCAACGCATTCTTCGACGAGAAGCCGATGCTGGCGCAAGTTTCGCAATCGGATGCGGGCACCAATCCCGCGCGCCGCTATCTGCTCGACGTTGCACGCAGCGCGCAAGACGCGTCGGTACTAGTGCGCGACGCGTGGGGCAAATACAAATCGCCGATCGACTACGGCATCGTTCCGCTGCATCTTCCGAAAGTCGCGGCGTTGATTCAGGCGCAGATGCCCACGCAGCTCTACTACGTCGCTTATCGCAACAACGCATTCGATACGCATGTTCAGCAAGGCGACTTGCATCAGCGTCTGCTGACCTACGCGTCGGACGCCGTAAGCGGATTCATGCGCGATCTCGAACGCATCGGCCGCGCCGAGGACGTGACGATGATGATCTTTTCGGAATTCGGCCGGCGTGCACCGGAAAACACCAGTCTCGGCACCGACCACGGCGCCGCCAATGTCATGTTCATGGTCGGCAGCAACGTGAAGGGCGGCCATTACGGCACCGTGCCGAGCTTGACCGCGCTCGACCCGGGCGACAACCTCGCCTACACGACAGACTTCCGGCGCGTCTATGCGACGGCGATGTCGGGATGGCTCGGCTTCAACGATACGGCCTCGGTGTTGCGCGGCCAATTCGAGCCGTTCCCGATCTTCGCTTAACCTTCGCGCGGTGGTGTCGACGCGCAGTCCCCATGCGCGCCCGCAAATGACGAGCGCGCGCAAGAATAAGCCGGCGCCGCCGCAAAGCGAGCTCACGCTTTGCTTCACCGATAAAGCGCAAGCGCGCGCCGCTGTCTGGACGTCGCTGGTGGCGCGAAAAGTTGCGCGCTTCCCGTTCCCCGTCAGAGGCCGCATTCCGAATTTCGATGGCGCCGACGCGGCTGCCGCGCAGTTGATGCTGCATCCCGCGTTCGTCGGTGCCAAGTGCGTCAAGGTCAATCCCGATGCGCCACAGCGCCATGTGCGCAAAGCCCTGCTCGATCGCGGCATACGCGTGCTGACGCCGACGCCGCGCCTCAAGGGCGGTTTCTTTCTACTCGATCCCGACGAAATTCCGAAACAGCACTACTGGGACGCCGCCAGCATCAAGATGGGCGGCGTGTTCGGTATGCCGATTCCGCTCGACTCTCTGCCCTGCATCGATCTCATCGTAATGGGATCGGTTGCGGTCACGCGCGATGGCAAGCGATTAGGCAAAGGCCACGGCTACGCGGATCTCGAGTACGCCATCTTGCGCGAGCTCGATCAGCCGCCGATCCCGGTGTTCACCACAGTGCACAGTCTGCAGGTTCTGCAGAGTTTCCCCACCAGTGCACACGATGTCCCGGTGTCGGCGATCGCAACGCCGGAAGAATTGATCGAGGTGCTCGACATCCCGCCACCGCCCGATGGCATCGATTGGAACCTGCTGTCCGATGCAGCACTCGCAGACATTCCGTTGCTAAATGAGTTGCGCAGCCTCAAGCACAAGAGCTAGGCGCGAGCGGCATTCGAGATGTGGCTTTTAGTTTGCGGCAAGGTCGTTTTTGCTGATGCCGCGGTGCGACTTCCGCCCGCACTTAGGTGACCAGTCTCGACTGCGTCGGGACAATTGCTCGTCTGCCCAGGCGATGACCGATCGCGCGCTGGCCGGTATCATGCACGGAATCTATGCGCCTTCATCAACTCAAGGTCGAGTACGACGCCGAGCAGGACCGGCTGCTCATGCGCGTTTCTACGGCAAGCAGCGAAGAGGCACTGCTTTGGCTGACGCGCCGCTGCGCGCTGCGCCTATGGACCCTGCTGGTCGGCTTCATAGAATCGAAACCGGAGCTCCTGGCGCGAGCCGCAGATCCGCTTGCGCGCGCTGCGCTGGTCGAGTTCGAGCACGAAAAAGCACTGAGTCAGGCGAGCTTCTCGAAAGCCTACGAAGAAGCGCCGCGTGAGCGTCCGCTGGGGGACGCACCGCTGCTGGTGTCTCGCCTGCAGCGGCGCAACACCGACGATGGCCGCATGGTTCTCGGGCTGCTGCCAGCCCAGGGCCAGGGCATCTTCCTGACGTTGGATGCAACCTTGCTGCACGGTCTGATGAAGCTGTTGCAGCGTGGGGTCGAGAAGGCGGAATGGGGCTATACGCTAAAGCTGCCGGCGTCGCACTCGACGGACCCCGAACAAGGCTCGCCGACGCTTAACTGAGTACAGCGCCGGATTCAAAGATCCGACACCCAGCAGTTCCGTCTTCGACACCGAGTCGTTCCGTCCTCGACACCGATTGCCTCTGTCCTCGACATGTAGTTTCGTCTTCGACACCGAAGATCTCCGATCTACGCCATCGCCATTTCGTACATGCACTGGGGCGTTCGTACTATGGCACTGGAGATTTCGCTCCACGCCACCGGAGATTTCGTTCTACGTCACTGGAGGCATTCGTACTTACACCAACATGATTTTCGTCGAGATCCGGCTCTGCATCAGCAATTCACGTATGGCATCTCCCATCACCGGCCGACTGAACAGGTAGCCCTGCGCTTCGTCGCAGCGGCAGGTCTTGAGAAACTCGAGCTGAGCGGCTGTCTCGACGCCTTCGGCACACACCTTCAGATTCAGCGCATGGCCGAGCGCAATGATCGATTGTACGATCGCCGTGTCGTCCAAATCCGCACCCATATCGCGCACGAAAGACTGGTCGACCTTCAAGCGATGTACCGGAAATTTTTTCAGATAACTCAGACTGGAATAACCGGTGCCGAAATCGTCGAGCGACAGCTGCACGCCCATTTCTTTGAATTCTGCCAGCGTGCGAGCGGCGTCGTCGGGACTTAGCATCACCATGCTCTCGGTGAGCTCGAGCTCCACATAGCGCACTTCCAGCCCGGATTCGGTGATTATCCGATCGATCGATTTCACCAGGCCTTTGTGACGAAACTGCCGCGCGGACAAATTGATCGCCACTTTGATCGGCGCCAGGCCGGCGTCCTGTAGTGCTTTGTTGTGCGCGCAAGCCGTCCTCGCCACCCACTCGCCGATCTGGACGATGAGACCGTTTTCTTCCGCCAGCGGGATGAATGCTCCGGGCGGAATCAGCCCGCGCTCGGGGTGCGCCCAGCGCACCAACGCTTCCATGCCGTTGGCCTCGCCCGTCACCAGATCGTATTGCGGCTGATAGTTGAGGAACAGCTCATCGCGATCCAGCGCGCGGCGCAAACCTGCCTCCAAGGTCAAGCGATCGCCGATTCGCGCGGTCAGTTCCTTGGTGTGGAATTGGAAGCTGTTGCGGCCGGTATCCTTGGCGCGATACATCGCCGCGTCTGCCATACGCAACAGCGTTTCCCCATCGGTCGCATCGTCTGGATAAACGCTCAAGCCGATGCTGCAGGTGACGCGAAGCTCCTGGCCATCGATGGTGCACGGGTCGGACACCGCCGCCATGATGCGATCCATAGTTCGGTGATGGTCTTCGTCCAGCGTCTGATCGGACAAGATCAACACGAACTCGTCTCCGCCCGGCCGTGCAACCGTGTCGCCTTTGCGCACGCAGGCCAGCAAGCGCTCGGCGATGACGATCAGCAAACGATCGCCCGTGCTGTGTCCGAGACTGTCGTTGATGAACTTGAAGTGATCCAGATCGACGAACGCGACGATCACCAGACGCGCATGCCGCTGCGCATATACCAGCGCCTGCTTCAGCCGATCGGCCAGCAAATTGCGATTGGCGAGTCCGGTGAGCGCATCGTGATTCGCCTGATGCTCGAGCTCCTCGCGATAGCGGCGCGTGTCGGTGATGTCGTATTGCACACCGACGAAGTGGGTGATCTTCTGCTGCGCGTCGCGTACCGGCGTGACATAGAGGTCGTTCCAGAACAAGCTGCCGTCCTTGCGATAGTTGCGCAGCACTGCGTGACAGTCCCGGCCCTCGTGCAGTGCTTCGCGCAGCTTCTCCAGGTCGGCTTGATTACGATCGTCGCGCTGTAAGAAGTTGCAGTTGCGGCCCGTCACTTCGTCGCGCGTATAACCGGTGACTCGCTCGAACGCTGGATTGACGTAGACGATGCACGCCCCCGCGAGCGGATCGGTGGTGATGATGATCGGATTGACGCTCGCCTCGATTGCGCGCTCGGTAAGCCGCAGCGCCTCCTCGGCGAGCTTGCGCCCGGTGATGTCCATCATCGCGCCGATCATGCGAATGGCTTTGCCGCTCGCATCGCGAATCACATAACCGCGATCCAGGACATACGAATCGGAGCCGTCTGCGCGGATAAAGCGATATTCGTCGTTCCACGACTGCAAATCCGAGTCGAGAATTGCCTGAATC
>JBDTMS010000219.1:0-6721 GCA_039934195.1 Betaproteobacteria bacterium | reverse complement strand
ACGCCGGCGACGACGACCGCCTCGCCTTTGTGGTTGAGCACGACGTGCTCGTTCATCAGGACGCGCAAGCCGAGCCTGCGCAATTCCGTCACCCAGGCGCCGGCGCCTGAGTAGTACTCGTGATTGCCGGTGACGAAATAGGCGCCGTAGCGTGCGGATAGACGCGACATCGGCTGTGCGTGCTGCGAGAGCTGCATGACGCTGCCGTCCACCAGGTCGCCGGTAACCGCGATCATGTCGGCATCGAGATCATTCACGGCATCGACGATCGCATCGACGTATTTGCGCTTGATTGTCGTGCCGATATGGATATCGCTGATCTGCGCGATGGTGAATCCGTGCAGTGACGCCGGCAGCCCTGCGATGGGAACGTCGACCGACCGCACTTGCGCACGCCGGCGCGCATTGATCAAGCCGATTAAGGTAAGCAGCGCGGCGAGCACCGGCACCGCGGCGGCGCTGTACATCTGGGTGGCGTGCAATGCATTCGCGCTCAGCAGTGAGCTGCTCATCGCCCAAACGACGAACACGGCGGCATCGCGCGCCACGGTCAAAACCAGTAGCGACGAGAACCAGCCCATGGCGATCAGACCTGCCCACGCGATGCGGTCCGCCAGCGGCTGCCGCTTCATCCGCCGTGCGAACAATGGCAGCGGCGTCAGAATCGTGGACGCAACCAGCCACAACGCGAGCGCCGCGATTCCCCAGAAAGGCAGGTCGGGCAACAGACGCCAGCCGATGTAGGTGTGGAACAGAATGACGAGGCTATACAGTTGCAGCATTGGCGAGGTGTGCTCAGAGATGATCGCGATGAAGTCCCACGCCGTGCGGTAAGACCAGGTGGTAGAAGCGCGTCTAGTAAGACCCATGCGGCAGGACTGGTTGTGGCAAGACCCGGTGTGGCGTGCCGCATCGGGTAGATAAGGGCGACCGGCGACAAACCAAGGTCCGCGGCACCCCGAAGCCCACAACGTTGCAGGTAGCGCGCGACACGCGTTTCCCCCAAGGGGCCTACTTCGTCAGACGGGCCTATTTCCGCCGGACGGCCTATCTCCGCCAGAGCCTATTTGCGCCAGACGATTTGCGCAGTGAGCTGCACGCGCTCGGCGATGCAATCGCTCTCGCCGACCGGAAAGTCGCGACAGATCGTCGGGCGGCACTCGTAGATGCTGCACAACATCGTGTCGCGGTCCAGCGCGGCACACCAGCCGTCATCGAGGCGTTTCATGATGCGCCCGCCCCAGCGGTCGCCCTCGGTATAGCGCTGCGGGATCTCATCCTCGCTCATTAGCATCACTTCGAGCTTGCAGCAGCAAGCTTTGCACGAGGCGCAAGTGATGACTTCGGCGTCGCCGGTACCGGGCGCGGACGGCTCGCTATCCATGTGAAGCTCTCGAACGAGGAAGTGCGCAGCGTAGCACGCGGATGCGGCGCCACGAGTCGGACACGCAACTGTGGCAGAATTCCGCGCTTCCGAAGAGTTGCTGTCACAGGAATCACTTACCGCTCAATGCCAAACATCATCACCGAAGCAACCCAGACCAAGATCGTGCAGCTGATCGCCAGGGAGCTTGCCGTCGACGCGCATCAGGTCGCCGCGGCCGTATCGCTGCTGGACGAAGGCGCAACCGTGCCTTTCATCGCCCGCTATCGCAAAGAAGCGACCGGCAATCTCGACGACACGCATCTGCGTAACCTGGAAGAGCGGCTGGTGTATTTGCGCGAATTGGAAGAGCGGCGCGCCGCGATCCTCGCTGCAATCGACGAGCAAGGCAAATTGACCGATGCATTGCGCCTTGCCATCGAGGCGAGCGCCACGAAACAAGTGCTGGAAGATCTCTATCTTCCTTACAAGCCGAAGCGCCGCACGCGCGCGCAGATCGCTCGCGAAGCGGGACTCGAGCCGCTGGCCGATGCGCTGCTGGCCGACCCGATGCTCGAGCCCGAGCAAGAAGCCGAGCGCTACATCAAGGTGCAGCCGGCAACCGAAGGCGTTGAGGCGATCGACGTGGCAACCGCGAAAGCGGCGCTCGAAGGCGCGCGTGAAATTCTCGCGGAGCGCTTTGCAGAAACCGCAGACTTGCTGGCGAAGCTGCGCGCGCGTCTGCAGGAACAGGGCATTCTCAGCGCATCCGTCATCGCCGGGAAGCAGGCCGCCGAAGACGAAAAATTCCGCGACTACTATGCGTATTCCGAATTACTCCGCAACATTCCATCGCACCGCGCACTGGCATTGTTTCGCGGTCGCTCGCTCGGCGTGTTGTCGCTCGAGTTAGGACTCGGGGCGGAACTCGAGGCTGTGATTCCGCATCCGTGCGCCGCCATGATTGGGGCACACTTCGGTATCGAAGACCGGAGCCGTCCCGCGGACAAATGGCTCGCTGAAGTGTGCCGCTGGACCTGGCGCGTGAAAGCGCAACAGCATCTGAGTACCGAGCTGCTGGCGCAACTGCGCGAAACAGCGGATGCCGAGGCAATCAAAATCTTCGGCCGCAATCTCCATGAGCTTCTGCTAGCGGCGCCGGCCGGGCCGAAAGTCGTTCTCGGGCTCGATCCCGGCATCCGCACCGGGTGCAAAGTCGCCGTCGTCGATGCAACCGGAAAAGTGCTGGACACCGGCACGATCTATCCGCATCAGCCGCGCAACGACTGGCAGGGATCGCTGGCGACGCTGACCGAATTGGTCGTGCGTCACGCTGTCGAGTTGATCTCGATCGGCAACGGCACCGGCAGCCGCGAGACCGACAAACTCGCGACCGAAGTGATCAAGCTGGTTGTCGCGAAGCAACCGGAACACAAGGTCGCGAAGATCGTCGTCAGCGAAGCCGGCGCGTCGGTCTATTCCGCATCGGCGCTCGCTGCTGCAGAGTTCCCCGAGCTGGACGTCAGTTTGCGCGGTGCCGTTTCCATCGCGCGCCGCTTGCAGGATCCGCTTGCAGAGCTGGTGAAGATCGATCCGAAGTCCATCGGTGTCGGTCAGTATCAGCACGACGTCAATCAGCGCGCGCTGGCACGCTCGCTCGATGCCACAGTCGAAGACTGCGTCAACGCGGTTGGCGTCGATCTCAACACGGCCTCACCGGCGCTGCTCGCACGCGTATCGGGATTGAACAGCGTGCTGGCGAAGAACATCGTCGAATACCGCGACAGCAACGGGCCCTTTCCGAACCGCACGACGATGCGCAAAGTCCCGCGCCTCGGCGACAAAACGTTCGAGCAGGCCGCTGGATTTCTGCGCATCAATGCCGGCGACAATCCGCTCGACCGCTCATCCGTGCATCCCGAGGCCTATCCGGTCGTCGAGAGAATTCTGCAACGCATCGGCAAAGGCATCGCAGAAGTCATGGGGCAACCTGCCGTACTCAATGGACTGGCGCCGAGCGAGTTCACCGATGACAAGTTCGGCGTGCCCACCGTGCGCGATATTCTCGCGGAGCTGGAAAAACCAGGACGCGACCCGCGTCCGGAATTCAAGACCGCTACATTCCGCGAGGGTATCGACTCGATCTCGGACTTGCATCCCGACATGGTGCTAGAAGGGGTCGTGACCAACGTCGCAGCGTTCGGCGCGTTCGTCGACGTCGGCGTGCATCAGGATGGGCTCGTGCACGTCTCAGCGCTCGCGAATCGTTTCATCAAAGACCCGCACGACGTCGTCAAGCCCGGCCAGATCGTGCAGGTGAAGGTCATCGAAGTCGACGTGAAGCGCCAACGCATCGCATTGACCATGCGCGTGAACGACGTCGCCGGCGCGACGTCGTCTCGTTCGAGTGCCCAGGCGTCCGGGTCTCGTACGAACGCGTCGCCACCCGGGCCCCGTGCCAATGCGCAGGCACCCGCACCCCGTGCCAATGCGCCGGCATCCGGTCCCCGCACGAACGCACCCGCGTCGAGCAACGCGCGTGGCGGGCGCGAGCGGCGTCCGACCGAACCGAGACGTGAAACTACGCGCGAACCGGAACAGCCGAACGCAATGGCGCTCGCATTCGCGAAGTTGAAAAAGTAAGCTCGACTGCGGCAGAGATCGGACGGCGCGTAGCGAAGGTTGCTGCGTCCGGCAGGCTCGCCAGCAACCCCTTCATCGCTCGTCGCTTATTTCGACTTGATCGAGATCGCCATCGGACGAACCGGCGAGGCCGTTCCGCCGCGAAACTTCAGCGGGGACGCGATGAACAAGAACTCATACACCTGATCTTTTGCCAGGTCTTCCAGCCAGGTCGCTTCGAGAATCGATACGCCGCGCTCGACTAGCAGATAGCTGTGCACTGGAACGAAGTTCTGCGCATCCTTGGACGGCAGAATTTCTACGCCGAGGTTGTCCGACCCCAGCAGCATCGCCTGCTGCCGCTCTACCAGCCACTGCGCCGCCTCGAGGCTCAAGCCGGGCTCATCCAGCAGCGTGTACTTGGTCTGATCCGGCCACAAAGTCATCATGCCTGTGCGAATCAAAACGACATCGCCCGGTCGCAAGGTCGTACCCTGCTTTTTCAGTGCGTCCTGCACGTCCGCCACTGTGATGGTGTAAGACGGCGGCAAGTGCGCCATGCTTTTTGCACTCGCCACGTCTATCAACACGCCGCGAGCGACGATCGGCGGATACTTGTCGATGCCCGATTTCGTCCAGCCGCGCACGCCGAGCGAATCTGCCGCGGTAACTTCATTCCAGATCTTGCCGTGCAACCCGAAGTGATTGAGGGCGTCGAGGTGTGTGCCGGTGTGCGTATACATCGTGACGCCATCGCCGGAATACGACAGCAGTTCTTTCTCGGCATTGCGGCCGGGTATGTGCGTCATGAAAATCTGGAATGTAGGATCGCCGAATGGTCCGCAACAAATCGGCATCCCGACGAACAGCTCCACGCCCAGATCGTAGACTTTGCCCCCGGCGACCTGCTTGATCACGTCGAGCCTGGACGCATCGGTCATCATGTTGAGCGTGCCGATCTCATCGGCCGGACCCCACGGACTTTTTGCTGCGACATTCTTAGCGATTTGGGCATCGGCTGCGCTCGGCAGCACGGCCATCGCCGCGGCACCGACGAATCCAAGTATTGCCGCGCCCCGGGTTAGTGCGCGCGTTGCGAACGCTGGTGTTTGCGTTTTGGTATCGATCATGGTCTCTCCAAAATGTTTTCGCAGTGAGGAGAATCGAGCGTGAACCGCGCTGAGAATGTTGTCAAGAAAACCGGGACGCCGCCGCCGTGTAACGTATCGCTATTTGCTTTCAGGAGAATTTTATGTCGCGAGTTTTTATCACCGGCGCTGCCGATGGCCTTGGCCTTATGGCCGCGCAGCTGTTGATCGGCGATGGCCACAAAGTAATTTTGCACGCACGCAGTTCGGCGCGAGCGAAACAAGCGCTCGCTGCAGCGCCTGGCGCCGAAGCCACCGTGGCCGGCGATCTTTCGAGCATCGAACAATGCCGGCAGATCGCTGCCCAGGTCAACGATCTCGGCGCATTCGATGCGGTGATACACAACGCGGGGGTCGGTTATCGCGAGCCGCAGCGGATCGCGACCGTAGATGGACTGCCGCATGTGTTCGCAGTCAATACGCTGGCACCGTATATTCTCACCGCACTGATCGCGAGACCGAAACGATTGATCTATGTCAGCTCGGGATTGCACCAAAGCGGCGATGCAAGTCTGCAGGACCTGGAATGGAAAACCCGCCGCTGGGACGCGATGAGCGCCTACTCGGATTCGAAATTGCATGACGCGATTCTTGCGTTTGCCGTCGCGAGAAAATGGCCGGAGGTTTTGTCGAACGCGCTCGAACCCGGCTGGGTTGCGACCAAGATGGGCGGGCCGGGCGCGCCGGACAATCTCGCAGCAGCGCCGAGGACGCAGGTCTGGCTTGCCACCAGCAACGATCCGGAAGCGATAGTGACCGGCGGTTACTTCTTTCACCAACAGCGCCGTGTCGCCCTACCCGCTGCACACGACGAGAAAATTCAGGATCGCCTGATTGCCGAGTGCGCGCGACTCTCCGGCGTGGCATTCCCTGCATGACGCGATTCCACAGCGCCGGTGACAGACCGCAGCATGTGCATTTGGTCGCCGTAGCTCCACTAGATATAAAGGCAACGAGATATAACGGCAACGGGCGACACAGCGCAATCGCCCTGTGCCGCCCGTTGCCGAGTAAGGCTTTAACGCAAGCCCGCGCTGGCGCTACCGCGTCAATACGAGGTTGTCGGCGGTGGTCGAGAACATCGTCGGCGAGTTGGTGATCGCAATGGCGAATGAAGTGGAACCGTTTCCCGCAGGGCTGACGGTTCTGCATATTCCGCTAGCCGTAATCGGGGCACCGCTCGGCGCCGACGATGTGACTGTTACATTGACTCTGGCGCCCGGCGTTTCGGTCCATACGGCGAACGTCGATGTTTGTCCGTCGTCGTATCGTACTGTCCACACACCGTCGGTACTACGCACGCTGGAGATGGGCTTGAACGTCTTTTGCAGCTTGTTCACCGCAATCATTGCGCATGCGGCGGGCTTTGGCGTCCAGACATTGAACAAGGGTGGGAGGACCTGGGCATACAAGCCGAAGTTGTGCTGTGCGTTCGACGCGCTCGATCCGTCGTTGCTTATGTCATACCACCAGATGCCCTTGATATAGCCATAGGTCGGCGCGAGCAGGTACAAGCGAGCCACGTAGTCGGCGGCGGCGGCGGTCGAAACGCCGTCCGTTTGCTGGTGCGTCGGCCAACCGACTTCGG
>JBDTMS010000218.1:0-6725 GCA_039934195.1 Betaproteobacteria bacterium | reverse complement strand
CGTCGCGCACCGATTGGCCGATCTTGTAGACCGTGAGCTTGCGGATCATGATCGGGCCGACCACAAACGAAATCGCGAGCGCGGTCAAGGTCGCGAGCACCGCGCGCAGCGTGATGTAGTTGAAGACGTTGAACGCGCGGATGTCCTGCGCGAGCCATTGTGTGAGGAGCAGCAGCATGTCAGTGAGACCGATCCGCCGACTGCGGCGCACCGTTCATAAACCGCTCGACCACCCGCTCCATCCGCATGAAGCGCGAGCCTTTCACCAGCATCGTCGTATCGCGATCGATCGCCTTGTCGAGCGCGGCATATAGCGCCTCGACATCGGTGAAATGTTCAGCGTCGCTGCCGAAGCTGCGCGCAGCCGCGGCGGACAGATCGCCGAGCGTGAACAAACGATCGATACCCGCGTTGCGTGCCTGCTCGCCGATCTCCCCGTGCAGCGCCGACGCATCGCTGCCGAGCTCGCCCATATCGCCAAGCACCAGCACGCGTTTGCCCGGCAGCGCCGCCAGTACTGCGATCGCGGCTCGAACCGAATCCGGATTCGCGTTGTAGGTGTCGTCGATCAGCACAGCGCCCCCGCGCGCGGGTTTGCGCTGCAAGCGCCCTTTCGTGCCCGCGTATGCCGCGAGGCCCGCCGCAATGTGCTCGGGTGCAATTGCCAATGCGTACGCGACGGCAGCGGCTGCTAGAGCATTGCTGACGTTATGCGCGCCGGCGACTTGCAGCGTTATCTGGAATGCACCATTCGGCGTGAAACATGTAATCGAGCTACCGGATTCGGTGAGCTCGTATTGCGCGCGCACCTCGGCGGGCTGTTCGATGCCGAATTCAACAACGCGCCGCCCGCTGTTCAGATCGCGCCAGAGCTGCGCATAATCGTCGTCTGCATTGATGACGGCTATACCGCTGTCGCTGAGACCAGCGTAGATCTCGCCTTTCGCCTGCGCGATCGCGTCGCGCGATCCCAGCTCGCCGATGTGCGCGATGCCCGCATTGTTGATCACGGCCACGCTCGGTCGAGCGAGCTCGGTCAGATAATGTATTTCGCCGAGATGATTCATGCCCATTTCGATCACGGCGTAGTGATGCTGATCGCGCAGACGCAATAGCATCAACGGCATACCGATATCGTTGTTGAGGTTGCCGATCGTCGCGAGCACCGCGTTGTCGCCGACCGCCGCCCGCAACACGCCCGCCAGCATCTCTTTCAGCGTCGTCTTGCCGTTGCTGCCGGTGATCGCGACCAGCGGCAAGCCGAACCGGCTGCGCCAGTGGGCGGATAGTTTTCCGAGCGCGTTCAGCGAATCTTCGACAATGATCAGCGGTATGCCTGGAGCGGCATCGAAATCGCGCTCCACCATCGCACCGGTAGCACCCATCTGAAACGCGCCATCCACGAATGCATGGCCATCGAAGCGCTCGCCACGCAGTGCGACGAACAGATCGCCGTCCTGCACCTGCCGGCTGTCGGTGGTGACGCCGATGAACGTTCTGTTTGGGCCCGCGTGCGTGGCGCCGATCGCGTGTGCCGCTGATTTGAGATCGAGCACGGCTTAATTGCGTCCTGCCAGCACCGCGTTCGCAACATCGACGTCGCTGAACGGAAAACGTTGTCCCGCGATTTCCTGGTATGCCTCGTGGCCCTTGCCGGCCAGCAGCACGATGTCTTGCGCCGACGCGTCATGAATGGCGCGATAAATCGCCGCCGTGCGGTCCGATTCGATTTCATAGGTCGGATGGGCGCCCGCGACGATCTGTTCGATGATGGTGTGCGGATTTTCGCTGCGCGGGTTGTCGCTCGTCACGATGGTCAGGTCGGCGAGCCGGGTGGCGGCTTCTCCCATCAGCGGCCGTTTGCCGGCATCGCGCTCGCCGCCGCAGCCGATCACGCAGATCAAGCGCCCGCCGCTGCGTAGGACTGCGCGCAGCGCTTGCAGCACCTTTGCCAGCGCATCCGGCGTGTGAGCGTAGTCGACTACGACAACGGGTCGACCGGGCTGACGCACCATTTGCATGCGGCCCGGAACCGGCTCCAGCCGTTCGAGCGCACCCATCGCATCGTCGAGCTTGATCCCGGCCGCGAGCAACGTGCCGAGCACACCGAGCAGATTTAGCGCGTTGTACTCGCCGAACAGCTGACTGCGAATCCGGCCTGCGCCATGCGGCGTTTTGACTTCGAGCGACAAACCGTGCGTCGACAAGTCCAAGGCATGTCCGCGCACATCGCCGGTCTCCAGGCCATAAGTAAGCACGTCGACCTGCGCGCGATTCACCGAAGCCGCGAGGCTTGCACCGAATACATCGCCGATATTGATCACCGCATGCTGCAAACCGGGCCAGCGAAATAGGCGCGCCTTCGTCTCGCCGTACGCCTGCATGCTGCCGTGATAATCCAGATGATCGCGCGACAAGTTGGTGAACAGCGCGGTTGCAATCGCGACATCGTTCACTCGGCCTTGATCGATCCCGTGCGAGGACACTTCCATTGCCACGCCGTTCGCGCCCTGCGCGCGCAGCGTTGCCAGACTCGCCTGCACGGCGACGGCATCCGGCGTCGTATGCGATCCGGGTACCAGATGACCGACGAAGCCGCTACCCAGCGTGCCCATGACCGCTGTGCGCCGGCCGAGATGCGTAAGCGCCTGCGCGATCCAATGCGAGCACGAGGTTTTGCCGTTGGTTCCAGTCACGCCCACGATCCACAGCTTGCTGGAGGGATCGCCGTATACCGCGGCGGCAATCGCGCCGAGCCGGTCGCGCAAATTAGGTACGCCGACGTTCGCAATACGCCAGGCACTGTTCCAGTGAAAGCCCTGTGCTTCCCAGATCACGCCGGTCGCGCCCGCTGCGATCGCCTGCGGGATCAGGGTGCGCGGATCGACGCGAGTCCCCGGGACGGCGACGAACACATCCCCCGGCAGCACGCGTCGCGTGTCAGTCGACAAGCGCCGCACCGGCACGCCTAGCTGCGCGATCGCGGCAATCGCGTCGGCCCGATAACTGATGTCTGCAGGGGCGCCCATGTTCAGACTTCTTCTCGCACTTCAGGCACACCATCCAGCGGTGCGACATCGGTCATCGGCGCGTCAGGGGGCACCGACATCATGCGCAGCAGTTCAGACATCACGCGGCTGAACACGGGCGCGGCGACCGAGCCGCCGTAGTATTGTCCGTCGCTCGGCTCGTCCAGCATCACCGCAACGACGAAGCGTGGCGCGGACGCGGGCGCCAGCCCGACAAACGACGATACATAGCGATCGCCGGCGTATGAGCGGCCTTCCAACTTATGCGCGGTGCCGGTCTTGCCGGCGACCCGGTAGCCGAAAATTTGCGCGCGCGGCGCCGTACCGCCCGGCCGCACGACCATCTCGAGCATCGTGCGAACGGCGAGCGCGGTCTTCGCCGATACGACCTGCGGTCCGGACACCGCTTCGTCGTGGCGAAACAAGGTCAGCGGTTGCAACTCGCCGGCGGTGGCAAATATCGTATAAGCGCGGGCAAGCTGCAGCAGACTGACCGAGATGCCATGGCCATAAGACAACGTAGCCTGCTCGATCGGTCGCCAGCTTTGGTAAGCACGCAGATGTCCGGACACCTCGCCCGGAAAATTGAGCTGCGGCACGCTGCCGAACCCGGCGGTCGAGAAAATTCGCCAGAGTGTTTCGCGCGGGAGCGACAACGCTAGTTTCGCGGCGCCGACGTTCGATGATTTCTGAATGATCTGCGAGATCGTCAGCATCCCTTCCGGATGCGCATCGTGAATCGTGCGATCGCCGACCACCAGATAACCGGGCGCGGTCTGCATCAGCGAATCGGGCTGGATGATGCCGGCCTCGAGCGCAGCGGCAACGGTGAACGGCTTTAGCGTCGAGCCCGGCTCGAACGTATCGGTAATTGCACGGTTGCGTGCGCGGCGCGCATCGAGCGTGGCGCGGTTATTGGGATTGAATGCGGGCAGATTCGCGAGCGCGAGCACTTCGCCGGTGTGCACGTCGAGCACCACGATGCCGCCGGCCTTGGCGCGATGCTGCGCAACCGCCGCTTTCAATTCGCGATAGGCGAGATACTGCAGCTTGCGGTCGATCGAGAGCGCGAGATCGCGGCCTTCGATCGGCGCGCGAATGTTTTCCGCATCTTCGACCACGTGACCTAGTCGGTCTTTGATCACCCGCCGGCTGCCCGGTTTACCCGACAGCCAATCCTGATACGCGAGCTCGAGACCTTCCTGGCCGCGGTCATCGACGTCGGTAATACCGATGACGTGGGCAGTAATGTCCCCGGCCGGGTAATAGCGGCGGTATTCGCGCTTGAGCGAAATGCCGGGCAGGTTGAGCTTGACGATTTTGGTCGCGACCTCCGGTGGCAAGTGCCGTTTCAAATAGACGAAATCGCGGCCGTTGTCGGTCAGTTTTCGTTTGAGGTCGGACTCTTCGATATCGAGCAGCTGCGACAACTGATGGCGTTGCACACCGGTCAGCGTGGCATCGCTCGGGCTCGCCCAAACCGATTCGACCGGCGTGCTGATCGCGAGCGGCTCACCCGAGCGGTCGGTGATCATGCCGCGATGAGCGGGCAACTCGATCACGCGGCTAAACCGCGACGCGCCCTCCTGCTGGAGAAAGTCGTGATGCCACACTTGCAGATACATCGCTCGCGCGGTGAGCACACCGAACCAGGCGAGCACGAGTGCCAGCAGGACCGTGGCCCGGCGCGCGGGAAGCCGCAGTTGCAATGCCGGATGCGACAGCGACGTCATGGATGCGCCTCTGCGTTGCCCTTAACCGGTGGCGTATGCGGCTCAGATGCGGCGCCGGGCGAGACGAAATGCACTTGCTGCGGCGAGGGCAGTTGCATGCGCAGGATGCCGCTCGCGATTTTCTCGATGCGCGCGTGCATCGCCCAGGTGCTCTGTTCGAGTTGCAGCTGGCCCCATTCGACGTCGATCTGCTTGGCGGTCTCCTGCTCGTTGGAAAGCTGCGAAAACAGCTCGCGCGCCTTGTGCTGCGAGGTGATCAGCGCCAACGCGCAAAGCACGAGCACAACCGACAACACGATGTTGAGTCGCAGCACGCTGGACCTATCCCCATCCCGGCCGAACGTTGCGGTCGGGGACTACCGCAGCGTCCAACTTTTCCGCCACCCGCATCACCGCGCTCCGCGCGCGTGGGTTCGCGCTGACTTCAGCGGCGGAGGGGCGCTGAAGTTTGCCGACCAGGCGCAGTCGCGGCTGCGCACGATCGATTTCGCGAATCGCCAATCCACGCGGAATCGGCTCAGGCTGCGAGGCCTCGCGCATGAAGCGCTTGACGATGCGATCTTCGAGCGAATGAAAGCTGATTACGACGAGACGCCCGCCGACGCGTAGCAGATCGATGCACTGGTGCAACGCTAGCGACAATTCCTCAAGCTCTTGATTGATGAAAATCCGTAGAGCCTGGAATGTCCGCGTCGCCGGGTTTTGACCTGGCTCGCGCGTCCGAACGGCTTTTTCCACGATCTGGGCAAGCTGTCGGGTGGTGTCGATAGCTCCCCCCGATCGAGCCGCAACAATCGCTCTTGCAATCGACCGAGCAAACCGTTCTTCGCCATAGGTTTTGATCACCTCGCCAATGTCGCCTTCGGAAGCGCTCGCCAGCCATTGCGCAGCCGTGCGCCCTCGTGTTGCGTCCATACGCATGTCGAGTGGCCCGTCGACGCGAAAGCTGAAGCCGCGCCGGCTGTCTTCCAGCTGCGGTGACGACATCCCCAGGTCCATCAATATTCCATCCACGGCCACGATATCTCGTTGAGTCGCAATCTCCGTCAACCGGCTGAAGCTCGCGTGTGCGACGGCAAAGCGCGCATCGCTCATGCTCTGTGCTGCGGCGATAGCATCCAGATCGCGATCCATGGCGAGCAATTGGCCTTCGCCGCTAAGCCGGCGCAGAATCTCGCGACTATGACCGCCACGTCCAAACGTACAGTCCACATACACACCGTTCGCTTTCACCTGCAGCGCATCCACCGCCTCCTGCAGCAGTACCGACTGATGCGAGTCTTCCATGCTCAGAGGGAGAATCCCTCCAGTTCCGGCGGAATGCTGTCTTCGCTCAAGTTGCTTGACTTGCCCATCTGACTCGCCCACTTCTCTTCGTCCCACAACTCGAAGCGGGCGCCCTGGCCCACCAGAGCGACATCTTTTTCCAGGCCGGCGAACTTGCGCAAAGGTCCTGGGATAAGGATGCGTCCGGCACCGTCGATCTCGACGTCCGACGCATTCCCCACCAGCAACCGCTGCAGGTCGCGCGTACGGGGATTGAAACTGGATAGGCCCATCAGGCGCTGCTGGATCGGCTCCCAATCCGGCGCGCCGTACAAAAGCAGGCATGCGGCAGAGTCCGCAGTGATGACTAACTTACCATTAGCCTGGACGTGCAAAGCCTCGCGGAATCTCGCTGGTACCGCGAGTCGGCCCTTACTATCCAACGTTAGAGATGTAACACCGCGGAACACATAGCCCCTTATTAGCCGTTCTCCCACAATTACCCACTATTCCCCACCTCGCGGCACTATAGTTAAAAGGGGTAAACGGGTCAAGCGATGATTTAGAGATTTTGCATTCAGGACAACGACTTACCTTAAGGACTTGAGAGGCCGTAACAAATCGGAAAACAATGGTTAAGAATGAGCTTAGTAGCGCAAGAAATGAAGGTTCTTTCGAGGCACGACCACCTAACGTG
>JBDTMS010000217.1:0-6766 GCA_039934195.1 Betaproteobacteria bacterium | reverse complement strand
TTGACCAGCTACCCGAAGTTGCGATGATTTGCACGCGTTCACCCCGCGAGAGGACCGCGATGATGCCTTGCATTGCCCCCGGGCCGATGCGCAGGCTCGCATCCGTTTTGATCGTCGCGCCGATCGGGGTCGGCAACGCACCCGGCAACGTACGCTCCTGCGCGAGCACGTCCGATGCCGCTATCGCGTGCAGGCACAGCGCGAGTGCAAACGCCGTGATCTCGCGGCGCGAGACGCCCGCCGATGGCAGCGCGATCATGGTGTCGTCTGCTGGTTCGCATGGACGGTGCCGCGCCACAACTCGCTGCCGGCGTGAAAACCGTGGCAGGTGGCACAATCCGACGTCACCTTGCCGAGCACTGCGCGTGCGCCGACGTGACATTCGCGACAGCCCTCTAGACTCGGCATGCTGATGTCTTCGGCCTTCTGCGATTTCGCTACCGCATGACACGAGCTGCACTCGGCGCTCGTATGTGCAATGTGCGAAAACTGCGCGTGCGGCATCCACACCTGGGTGAAGCGCACCGGCGCGACCCGCCAGCCGGGCTCTTCAGCGACGCGCTGGACGACGTGGCAAAGCGTGCAGACGTCACGCTTGCCGAACAGCTCGTCGAGCGCGCGCTTGGACTGCGCATCCGCGATGGCGAGCACGCGCTGGCGGTCGCGATACTGCAGCACTGCGCCGGGGCGCGCGCGCCCGGCTTGCGGTTGCTGATCGTCCGACCCTGCGCCGAGGGCCATGCGCGCATAGAACTCGTTCAGCGTCTCGGCCACCAGCTTCACCGATCCATGCGGCACTTGCCGATCCGTCTTTTCCGGTTCGAACGACAGCGAATGACAAGACTGGCAATGCTTCGTCCACGACACCGGCGTCATGCGCACGCCGTCGTCGTTGGCGACATGACAGCCGCTGCATTGGAGAACTTTGCGGCCCGCCGGAGCGCGAATGCCGCCCGCATCGAGGTGCAACGCGTGACTGAACTTGAAGTTCGAGTGCTCGCTGAGCCCGGGCGCATCTTCGCGCTCGCGCCGAATCGTTTCAGGCCGATCGGCATCGCGCAGCGATAGCCGGAACGGTGGATGGTCGCGCGAGAAATCCGTCACGTTGCCGGAGTTGGCTTTCGCGGACGCCTGCTTGATATCGCTGTGGCATGTGGCGCACAACTGCTGGGCGCGCGGCGCGCTCGTGCGTCCGATATGATCGGGGTGGCAACCGGCGCAGGTGAGCTGCGCGAACTGTGCGCTGCCCGTGCCGGCCATGACGCTCGACGCTACGTGCCGATGCAGGGCCTGATGGCAATCGAGGCAGGCGTTGTCGCGTACTTTCACGAAGGGGGCGTCATGGCAAGCACGGCACTGTTTTCCGAATACCTGGTGACTGGTCGAGATCGGACCGGGGTTCCACGTCTGCATGAAGCGCGTCAGCATCGGCGGCGACTGCGCAGCGGCGATGTCAATGCGCTTGCTCGATGCTTCGCCGGAACTGGTCAGCATGTCGAGCAGTATCGGCAGCAGCAGGAAAATCGTGAGCACGCCGGCGAATGCCATATACGAGAGACGGCGCTCCGACACGCGCGCGCCGGCCAGCATCAAACGGCTCAGCGGATCGCGATCGGTCTCCGCCGGTGCCGTGCGTTTGACGGTAAGCGCAAGCGCCACCCCGGCAGGCGGCATGTCGATCTGGATTGCGAAGGGGCCGATCTCGATCTCATCGCCGACCGTGAGCTTGCCGCCCTCCGATGCATATCCATTGATGCGAATGTGTCCCGGCGGGGCGGTGATCGCTGCACCGCGCGCTTCTAGCGTGATGCGCGCATGCTCGAGTGCAATTCGTGCATCCGGCAGTTGAATCTGGCAATTGGTCCCGCGCCCGATAGCCAGCACGGCTCCGGCGGCGCGCCGTTGCGACCGCAGCGTTTTGCCGCCCTCGCCGAACGTCACATAGGTGACCAGGGTTTGCATGGCGAGCGCCGCGCTACCGGAAGTAGAAAACGGCGACAACGTGTGTGATGAGCGCCCCCAGCAGGGCAAACGACAACGGCACGTGAAAGTACAGCCACCCCTGCAGCAGCGCACTTAGTTGTAAGTCGCGCCGCGCCCGATCGAGCAAGGCACCGCGGCGGGTCATCGCGAGCACAAGCTGCTGGTGCACGGCTGCCTGCTGGCCGGAGAGATCCGCGCCGAACCTGCGCAGCGATTCGCAAGCAGCCCGCGTGGGACAACGCACCGCGTTGCCGGCAATGCGCTGGATCAGGCTGCCGCCGATGCGTGTACGGCGTGCGTGGCGGACCGCCGCATTGGCCTTGTCCGGCAAGTGCATCGCCAATTCCGAACATTGGCGATCGAGGTCGGCGATCTTCAACGCGAGCGTTTGCAAGGTATCTTCGCCGAGGTTATTGGTCAGCAGCCGTGGACAGCGGACATAGATGGTTACCCCGACGATACCGCTCACGACGACGGTCGCCAGCAGGGCATAGGCATAGGTGTGGATGTTCCAGCCGAACTCGAACGCGCAGTGCAGAGTGGCGATCAGCAGTACGCTCAACCCGAGATAAACGTGTGCGCTGGTCCACTCCTGCACGGTGCCGAGCGTGGAGCGGTAGCTTCGCTTGCGCATCCCGAGCGTCAGCAGCAACAGCACGATTCCCGCTGCGACGGTGCCCAAGGTGTATCCCATCCAAGTCCCGCCATACGCTTTGGGATAGGGCAGCGGCGGCTCGTACCACGCGTAGGCGGCGACCGCCGCGGCGCAAAGCCCCAACGCAAGCTTGAGGTAGCGGCCACCCTTGAAGCCGAGAATGGACTGATGAAACCGCATCGGATCAGCAAGTCCGCAACTGTCGCCGCAGCACGGCCAAGCCATGCGGACGGGCGACGCCGCCGGCTTCAGCTACCGTAGGACATAACCCCTGCGCCCGTCCCATGCGGCCGGTAGTGTCTGATGTCATGTTTGATTCGCACCTGTTCACTCGGTCGTACGAGGCGTCCCAAGCATCGGACAGCGCGCTTAGGAGGTTGGCCACTCGAATGAACGTCAGGAGAATTGCGCAAGCCGGCCCAGCCAACCGCTTCTACGGACGTCGGCCTGTGCGCCTTACAACTGCGCGTTCGTGATCTCGGGCAGCAGTTGAGTACAGACGAACTAACGGCTCGCGCCGCATTACCTTGAGCCGCGACGCGAGGAGCGTACGGGCCGCCCGAGTATGGGCTGAGGTCGGCGCGGAGAACGACGTGGGCCAGACGGATCCGGCCCGGACCGGCCTGGGCAAAATGGCCGGCCACAGGTTCATTCGGACAAAGGTGCGCAATTTATGCGAAACGCGGATGCGCCGGCCTGAGGCGCCGCGGTCGCCAGCGGGTTGCCGGCACCGGATGCGGTGCCGGCACCGGCCCGATGTCGAGCTGATTTAACTGCTCGTCACCGCGCCCGCCGTTACCCGGCTAGCCGGCAGCCGACCTTCTCAACGATGCCGGCAACCAAATACGAGGAGCACACACGAGGAAGAGTCGCTCTTGATTTACACACGCGACGAGGGCCAGATCTTGATTCACACACACGACGGCCAGACCTTGATTCACGCATTATCTTGAGCAGTCACGATCCTGCTGATCGTAGAGTAGTGCAAGCCCAATGCGTCGCCGATGTCGGTCAGCCTATAGCCGTGCTGAACATGCGCAACGCGGATCGCTACATTGCGCGTGCTGCGGTCCTTCAGCGCAAGGCTCGTCAGTATCCTTTTGAGCGGTGGACGATTCGCTAGTCGCTGTCTTTTGGGGATCTTCTTGTGAGCGCTCTTGTCCTGCAGCAACGGTCTGAAGGAAGCTACGAACTTGGCATCGCCCAGTAGAATTTGCCCCTGGAGCTGCGCCCAGGGCGATGCCCCGCCCACGCCTTCAAGCACAAAACGCCAATAGCGGCGTTGGCCCGCGGCCCTCTGCTTGGCAAACTGCGACAGTACCCAGTCCGTGCTCAAAAACGCTGGCACGGGGTCCAACCCCACCGTCGCTCTAAAACTGGACCAGCGATAAGCATCGGGCTTCTTGACCAACTTGGCCCGCACCGGGGTTAGCACAACGTAGCGCGCCAACTGAAGGAGATAGCGAGCCTTGTCCACCAAAATGCTTTTGAAGCGCCCTTGCAGCACGGAGCCAGACTTGCCATGGCGACGGTTGAACGACTGGGTGTACACGCCGTTGAGCTGACGCAGCGCCCTAGATAGGTTGGCATTGGGCGTTTCCACCAGAAGATGGTAGTGGTTGTCCATCAAACAGTAGGCGTGCAGCAGCAGATCGAAGCGCGATACTACTTTTCCCAGAACCCGCAAGAAGTTGTCAGCGTCCTCATCATCGAGGTAGATTGCCTGGCGCGCATTGCCGCGCGCGGTGATGTGATAGACCGCACCGGGAAATTCGATTCGAAGAGGTCGCGCCATGGAAGGAAACTACCACGAACAAGTGCATGTTTCAAGGTCTGACCCCTGACTCGCCTGTTAAACGGCTGCTCGCAAAGCGCGCACGGTAGTTCCAGGTATGCCGCATGAGCCGCACCGCCCATCATTCAATGGGGTGATTCGCCTGCTGCTGCCGTGATGATTGCTAAGCGGCCGCGGAAATTCGAATCATGGATGATCCATTGCTCAAGCCTGATCCCGGCCCGAAGACGCCGTCAGATGTCGATGGGAAGTCTCACGGGTGGGTCTCCTCTCGTGCAGATCGTTGTTGGGTGGTGCCCGCCGGTTCGCGCGCCAATCTTTTGTGTAGTTTGTGCTGGTACATGGCTGCGTCTGCCCTATTCACCAGTTCGGCAAAAGACTCGTTGCTATCCGGTTCGCTGGTCGCTTCGCCTACGCTATAGCTGATCTGGTAGGGTTGCTTGCCGGCGTGGTTTGTAGCAGCAGTGGCATCATCGAGGCGCTTCAATGCGGGTATTGGTATGGATTGACGGTCGCAGACGACGACGGCGAACTCGTCGCCACCGAGCCGGGCCACTATGTCACTTCCACGAAAGATCGCACGCAGCAGATTGGCGAAATCCAGCAAGAGCTGCGAGCCCACCTCGTGCCCTAGCGTGTCGTTGATTTTTTTCAACCCGTTAATATCGAAAAACGTCACGGTCAACGGCGTCTTAGCGCGCCGGCTCTGCAGCAGCGCATGGTCGCCCAGGAGGTAGAAACCCCTGCGGTTGTTTATTTTCGTTAGCTCATCGGTAATCGAAAGGCCGCGCAGCGCGCGCTCGAGATCGTTGATCTGCTTAGCCATCAATGCGATGAGAACGAAGAGCAGGATCGCGCTCACCGCTGCCGCGAGTGCAGCGGAGTAAGCGACGGAAAGCCAGCCAACTGCCACCACGTAACCGCGTCCAGCAAATAGTAAGAAGGGCGACACCAAAGCAAATGGCAGTATCGTTCGTCCGATTCGGCTTCCGATGCCTACGCCAAAGAACACGGAAAAGAAGCCATCTCGGCTTCTGCGGATTACTGCCGCAATCGTTAGCAGGGCCATGCAAACCAGGGTCTGGGGCGCAACGCGGACATTTTGCGATTGGCCGAACAGACCCGACGCGTCAAATAAATAACCCGCAAAGATGACCATAGTGATGATCCCGAGTACGGCGGCCAGCGAGTCTAGGAGATACGCCGACAGATTTCGATGCGACCGCTCGAACATCAAGAGTAGGCCGAGGAAAACTAGGAAAGTAGCCGTCTGCACAGACATGCGACCCGGTATCTGCGCTGCGCTGTCTGCGGCCAGCAATGTGTCAATGCCGAATATGCGTCCGCCGAGATGCTCGATGAGAGCCGCGCTCGCGAGGATCAATACGACGATTGCGCACGCTCGGCTTTCGAGGTGACGATAATCGCTTCGCTTCCACTGCTTCAGCACAATGCTGACCGTGCCCAACAGCATAGCAAGCGCAGTGTTCGCCTTCATTAGGGACCAACCAGGAGGCAGAGCGGACCCGACGATGGGGAAGAGCCAACCACATAGAATGACGGTGCCAATCAACGCCGTCAGGGCGAGACAGCCACTTTGTGCGACGGCGAGCCGGTCGAGGAGCTTCAGATCCGGTTCATTCGAAGGTGCGACAATCATTTGCATATGCTCATACCGCCCGATGAACGCGTCCAGATACGGGGTCCAGATACGCGGAAAAATACGTTTTCAAAGCAACCTCGGGCACGACAGTCTACAAAAAAAAAGCGTATATGCAACCAACATCGATGCCGCGAATCGTCTTAGCCGCTCTCTTGGCTCTATCAAGAGTCGCTGTGTCGCGCTTCACATCAACATGGAGAAAATGCCTGAGCTAAGAAGGAAGACTTTCACTTCTTGGGCCACCTCTGTAAATCGCTGTTGGTGGTGATTCTGCGGTGCGCACGCGCCGCAGCCATTCGCCGCGCACGCTCGTATCGAACTTCATCGGGCTTTCCACGATGCCAGGTCGCCCGCGCCATGTAACCTGGAGTCGCATGTAATCGCTCTTCGTTGTAGTGGCGGATAAGCTTGGCGATGATCGCTTGGGCCTGCAGACGATTATTCTCGTAGTCGTTGTCGCTTTCATCGCGCATCGTGCGTTGAAGCGCTCCACGATGCCGTTGGGTTGCGAATGCTGCGGTTTGGTTTTAATTCGATCCGGGTGCGTCTTGATCAGCGCGACGACATCGCGGTCGACGAACTCGCTGCCGTGATCGTGCACGATCCGGAGTTTGGAATCTTGACTTGCTTCAAGCGCCGCTTGCAGCTCAATCGCAACCGATTTGCCGTC
>JBDTMS010000216.1:0-6783 GCA_039934195.1 Betaproteobacteria bacterium | reverse complement strand
GATACCAAATACGAATGCATTACTTATGCCAATTACTTGCGGGACAGGACACTAGGGGGTTCTGTCGCAAAGTTTGCCTTGCCGGGAGCGAGTAAGCTTTCGGGAACAATCCATCGGTGCGGCAACCATGATCGATTTCAAGGGCAGCCATTCGGCTGGGTGCTTAAGACGCCGTTGCTTGGAAATGGCTTTTCGACGACGCAAGCGAGGTGTTGGAAGTAGCTGGCGCCTGGACGAGACGTACGTCCGCGTCAAAGGCCACTGGAAGTACCTCTATCGAGCACTCGGCAAAGCAGGGCGTACCGTGGACTTCCTACTACGCGCCAAGCGTGATCGCAGGGCCGGCAGCTCGCTTCTTGCGGCAAAGCTATTGATCAGAGCGGTGCGCCAGATAAGATCACCATCGACAAGAGCGGTGCCAACACGGCAGCGATCGAACACTACAACGCGGACCATGGCGTCAACATAGAACTTCGCCAAGCCAAGTATCTCAACAACATCGGGGAACAGGACCACCGGGCAATCAAACGAATGACACGACCGATGCTGGGGTTCAAATCGTTCTGGTCAGCCGCTATCACGCGCGCCGGGATCGAGATCATGCATATGATTCGCAAAGGCCAGCTGATCCGCCAATGCGCTCTCACGCCTGTGGAACAGTTTTACTCACTGGCCGAATAAGCGGGAAGCAAAGAATCGCTTCTGCTTGTTCACGTAACCTTTGCGACAGAACCAGGGAAGTCCGGTAACGTACGACCCAGCTTCTTGTGCACCACGGTGAGCGGATAGAGCTCGTAGTAGTGCTCGCCGTCGAACCACGCGCACTTGAAGTGGTAGAGCGGCAGACGCGTCATGCGTGAGATCGCGAAGGCGTAGATCGTCACTTGTTCGACCGGCTTGTCCGTTTTCGCGCCGGGCTTGTAATCGAGGATGTGGATCACGCCGTTGCGGATCTGGACGAAGTCGATGTGTCCGGTGATGACGCCGCCCTTTGGAAGCGCGAACGGGATCGCGAAGCCGAGCTTGTTGGTGAAGTGTTCGATGTCCGCGGCGGTGAGGACGATTGGCACCTCGACCGCGACCGTCACGGAGTCGTTGAGGAGCATGACTCCTGCAGCGCCTCATGACGGAGCTCGTTCGTCGCGACGGACTGGAGAACGAACGCCGCGATCTTCTTTGCGGCGTTGTCCTTCGGTTCAATGTGGACGCCGAGAACGGAGAAGTGATGCCCGCGCTTCTGTGTGGATGCGCGCGCACGTTAGTCGCGGAAAGGCTCGTCGTCCGTGGTGCGGAGCACGGACTCAAAAAAATCGAGGAGCGGTCGATACGCGGCATGCGCGTCACCGGACCAAACGATGAGCTCACTGTACGAGCCTGTCGATTGGGACAGCGGCGACCAGGGCGCCCATGGGCGCTGCGATGCGCTTGCCCATGGCTTCAGTTCGCAACTCTGGCTGACCACGCATCGTGGCGTGGTCGCGCTGGTCGTGGTCATCGTTTTGCTGATGCTGCTCGGGGTTTCGCTGGCCGTGGTGATCGGCCTGCACTCAGCGATCTCATATTGAAAACCAGGCGGGAGTCCGATTCGTGTCATGCCTCAAACCAGCGATTGCCGTTGTGTTGGCAGGCGCGTTGACCAGTGGTTGCGGCGGCTACGCGCCGCTGCCGCTCGACGGCAGCCGTGCCGATGCCGTGCTGTCTGCGCCCGACCGGCGGATGCTCGAGCAGCAGGCGACGCAACTTCATCACCCGCGCATCGCGCCGATCACGCTCGACTTCTCCAGGCCGCTGACCGGCGATGAACTTGCGGTGATCGCGGTGTTGGTCAATCCCGATCTGAAGGCGTTGCGCGCGAAGGAGGGCGTGGCCGAAGCGCAGGTGTTCGATGCGGGCTTGCTGCCCGACCCGCAGCTCGCGCTCGGTCTCGATTTTCCGACGAGTTCGCAGCCCGATCTCGTGAACGCCTACAACCTCGGTTTGACCTGGGACATCCTCGGCCTCGTGACCCGACGCGCGACGCGACGGGTTGCGCAGGCCAGGCAGGTTCAGGTGCGCAACGACATCGCGTGGAGCGAGTGGATGACGGCGAACCAGGCGCGGCTGCTGGCCCGTCGCGTCGTCTATCTCGGAGCCCAGCAGGACCTCGCGCAAAGTGCCGCGGAAACCGCGAGCCGCCTGCTCGACATCAGCAAGCGCAATCTCGAACGGCACGACATCAAGATCGACGAGTTCGCGTTGCGCGAGGTCGCGTACCTCGACGCGCTGGACAAGGCACTCGCACTGTCGCGTGAGCTTGAGAAGGCGCGTCAGGACTTGAACAAGGATCTCGGGCTCTTGCCTTCGGAGCGCGTGTCGATCGCGCTCGAGAGAACCCCGGATGAGACCAGCCTGGATACGCAGGCGTTGTTCGATATCGCGCGCAATCAGCGACTCGACCTGATCGCATTGCGCGCCGGCTACCAGGCAGAGGAAAACCAATTGCAGCGCGATCTGCTGGCGCGCTTTCCGCAGATCAATCTGGGTTTGCAGCGCGCTCGCGACACCGGCAATGTCACGACGCTCGGCTTCTCGATCGGCATCACGTTGCCGATCTTCAACGGCGGTCGCGGCACCATCGCCATCTCGCGCGCAACGCGTGAGCAGCTTCGTGCCGAGTACGTCGCGCGTCTCTATCAGACGCGCTCGGACATTGCGACGCTGGTCGCGGACCTCGAACGTATCGATCGCGAGCTCGAACCGCTGGTCAGTCAGCTGGCCACGCTTCAACATGCCGAGGAAACCATGCGTCGCGGCGTAGCGAGCGGCGACGTGACCCTGATCAACTATGAAACGGTGCGCGCGAATCTGCTCGACAAGCAACTCAAGCTCTCGAGTCTCGAACAGGCGAGGGCGGAGCAGCAAGTCGCGCTGCAACTGGCCACCGGTGCGCCGTGGCATACCTAGGCTTTCCCATGCGCAACGCAATCGTCACGACCGCGGTCTTACTGTTCGCCGCCGGATGCGGAAAGACCGCCGATCAGACCGGCACGCAGGCGGCGCCCGCGCCTTCGGTGCTCGTAACGGCGACGCCCGTCCGGTACGCGCCGATCCAGAAGACGTTGACCGCTTACGGCACTGTCGAATATTCGCCTGAAGGCGCGCACATCCTGAGCGTCCAAAGCGAAGAAGTCGTCGCGCAACTGCTGGTCGCGGTTGGTCAGACCGTCAGCAAGGGCGAGCGCCTCCTGACCCTGGAGCCGAGCGCCAATGGCCGCCTCGAATTCGACAAGGCGAGGATCGAAGTCGAGTTCGCGCAGAAGGAAGTCCAGCGATTGACCGATCTGCGCACGCGTCAGTTGGCGACCAATGCCGAAGTGCAAGCGGCCGAAAAAAATCTCGCGACGGTGAAGGCGGCACTGGCCAATATCATCAAGCGTCATGGAGGATCCGGCCCGCGGGTCATACGAGCCGATGTCGCGGGAACCGTGCAGGCGGTCAACGTGCAACTCGGGCAAGTCGTGGCAGCAGGCGCGCCCCTGGCCACGATCGGCGATCGCAATCATTCGCGCGTCAGGCTCGGCGTCGAGCAAGACGATCTACCCAAGCTTCATGTCGGCCAGCGTGTCGCGGTTCGCCCGCTCAATTCGCCCGACACGCCGATTGCGAGCAGCATCGCCAAGATCTTCGCGAACATCGATCCCAAGACCCACCTTGCCGAAGCGGTGATACCGCTGCGGCCCACGCATGGGTTGCTGCCCGGTGCCGCGGTGCGCGCGGAAATCGTTCTCGAAGAAAATCCGCACGCGCTCGTGGTGCCGCGCTCGGCGGTGCTGTATCGCCCGGGCAAGCCTTACGTATTTCTGGATGATCACGGGCACGCGGTCGAGCGCCAGGTCGAAACCGGCATCGACAACGGCCAGCTCATCGAAATCAGCAAGGGCTTGGTCGCAGGGGAAAGCGTCGTCACGGTCGGCAACGCCGAATTGAGCGACGGCATGGCGGTGCGTACGGAGGCGCCACAGTGATCGGCGCCTGGTTGCAGCAACACGGCCGCTCGCTGCTGGTGATCACGGTATTGTTCGCCATCGGCGGGGGCGTCGCCGCGTTCAACCTCCCGGTCGCGCTGTTTCCGGACATCCAGTTTCCCCGCATCATCGTCAGCGTGGACGCGGGCGATCGTCCGGTCGATCGCATGATCCTCGAAGTCACGCAGCCTCTCGAGCAGGCGTTGCGCGGCGTGCCTGACGTGCAGGACATCCGCTCGACTAGCAGCCGCGGCTCGGCCGAAATCTCGGTCAACTTCGCATGGGGGACCGACATGATCACCGCGCTTTTGCAGGCGGAGTCGGCCGTCAACAAGCTGCTTCCCACGCTGCCTCCAGGAACCGTTTTCAGTGCGAGGCGTTTGAATCCGACTGTATTTCCGGTGCTGGGCCTGGCGCTCACGTCGAAGACCCGCGATCTCGTCAGCTTGCGAGACTACGGCTACTTTCAACTGCGGCGCGAACTGACCACCGTGGCCGGCATCGCCCGTGTGGAGATACTCGGCGGAAAGCAGGAGGAATATGAAGTGCTGGTCGATCCGGCGCGCTTGAGGGCGATCGGGCTTTCGATCAACGACGTCGTCAACGCGCTTTCGGCGAGCAACGTCGTGACCTCGGTAGGGCGCCTCGAGGATCGGTACCGGCTCCATCTGGTCCTCTCGAGCGCGCCATTGGCGAGCCTCGCGGATATCCGGCGCGCGATCTTGCGCAGCGGCGGCAATGGCATCGTCACGCTCGAGGATGTCGCCACCGTGGAGCGCGGAACCGTCCCGAAATGGACCACCGTGACCGCGAACGGCAGCGATGCGGTGTTGATCAACGTGTTCCAGCAGCCGGGCGCGAACAGCGTCGCCATCGTCAAGGACGTGACGGCGCGCCTCGCGACGTTGAAGGTCCCCGCGGACATCCAGATCAAGCCCTACTACGATCAATCCGAATTGGTGGTTGCCTCCGAACACAGCGTGCGCGACGCGATCGTGATCGGCGGGATTTTCGCAGCGCTGGTGCTGTTTCTTTTTCTGTGGGACTGGCGGGTCACGCTGATCATCGCGCTGATGCTGCCCACGGTACTCGCGGCGACCGTGTTGTTGCTCAACGTGTTGAACATGAGCTTCAACATCATGACCTTGGGAGGCATGGCGGCGGCGGTTGGCCTGATCGTTGACGACGGCGTCGTAATGCTCGAGCACATCACGCGCCGTTTGAAGGAAGACGAGGCAACCGAGGACCGGCGCGGCGCGGCGCTCAAGGCAGCGATGGAAATGGCGCGTCCGCTGTTGAGTTCTTCGCTCGCGACGACAGTGATCTTCCTGCCGCTGGCCTTTCTCGGCGGCGTATCGGGCGGGTTCTTCAAGGCGCTCGCGCTGACCATGGCCTCGGCCTTGTTCATCTCGTTCTTCGTGGCCTTTTTCACGGTGCCATTGATGAGCGAGTTCCTGCTCGCAAACGCCAAGACGAAACCGCGTAAGCAGCGCGTCATGCATTGGTTCGGGCGTCGTTATGAAGGCGCGATGACCGGCTTTCTGAAGCATCCCCTATGGGCGGTGCCAATCATCGTGCTGCTCGGCGTCGCCGGATATTTTGCGTATACGCAGGTCGGCTCGGGATTTCTTCCGCACACCGATGAAGGCGGCTTCATCCTCGACTACAAGTCGCCGTCCGGAACGTCGCTGACCGAGACCGATCGTCTCTTGCGACAGGTTGAAAACATCATCGCGAAAACTCCCGAGGTCGACAGCTATTCGCGGCGCACCGGTCTGCAATTGGGAGGCGGCCTCACCGAAGCGAACTCGGGGGACTTCTTCATTCACCTGACATCCAATCGCAGTCGCGGCATCGACGCAATCATGTCGAAGATGCGCGACCAGGTTCAGCACCAGGTGCCCGGCCTGCAAATCGAAACGTCGCAACTGGTCGAAGACCTCATCGGCGACCTGACCGCGGTACCGCAACCCATCGAGGTCAAGATCTTCAGCAGCGAGCCCAGGGTTCTGCAAACTCTGCCTTCCAAAATCGCGCAAGCGGTCGGCAAGGTGAACGGCGTAGTCGAGGTCAAGAGCGGCATCGTGATCGCGGGCGATGCGATCGACATCGAGATCGACCGCGTGAAGGCAGCGCTCGAAGGTCTCGACCCCAAGGCGATCACGGCTCAGCTTCAAGACCAGCTCGGCGGCAATGTTGCCAGTCAGATCCCGTCGAAAGAAAAGATCATCGGCGTGCGCGTGTGGATTCCACAAAGCCTGCGCGATCGCATCCCGCAATTACAGGAATTGCTGTTGCAAGCGCCCGACGGACATCCGCTGCCGCTCAAACGCGTCGCGCGAATCAATATTGCTCTCGGCCAACCGCAGATCACGCGCGAAAACGCGAGGCCGATGGTTGCGGTCACCGCGCGCATCGAAGGGCGCGATCTGGGCTCGACCGTGCAGGACGTTAAGACCGCGCTCGCCAAGCTGCAACTGCCTTCCGGTGTCCAACTGGAATACGGCGGCCTGTACCAGGAACAGCAAAAGTCGTCGCACGATCTGACCGTCGTGTTCGCCAGCGCCGTGATGCTGGTCGCAGTTTTACTGCTGTTCGTGTACGAACGCTTCGCTGTCGTAGTCAGCATTCTGGTGACCGGGTTGCTCACGCTGACTGGCGTGTTTGCGGGCCTCTGGGTCACCGGGACCGAACGCAACATCTCGGCGATGATGGGCATGACGATGATCATCGGCATGGTCACCGAAATTGCGATCTTCTATTTCGCCGAACTCGACGT
>JBDTMS010000215.1:0-6792 GCA_039934195.1 Betaproteobacteria bacterium | reverse complement strand
TCGCATCCATCCGCACCTGACGCAACGCGCACGCAAGACTTGTTCAGAGCTTCCCTAGGGAAATTGCAGATAGACGCCGTTTTCCGCAAGAAACTGCACCGCACTTTCCAACGACATGAACGAACCATCATACGGGATGGCGCCCGGGCCGCTCCCACGTGGCTCCGAGCCGAACTCGTTACGCTTGATCAGCACGTATTCCAGCGCGACCACGACGTCGCGCCGCATTGCCTGCTGGTTCTGGCGAATCAAGCGGTAGATTGCTTGATCGAATAACGTGTCCCTGGATGGCGTTCCCCGTACGCACCAGTAGTAACCGGTGACGGTGCCATGGCCGGCGGCGGTGTGCACCGGTCCGCCGGTCTGCGCCTGCGCCATCTCGCCGGTGCCGTAGTAGTACTGGCCATCGTAGCGATTCTGGTCTGCGACGATATATTCGGCATTGCTGATGAGCGGCCCGACGCCGCCTTTGCGATAATTGCCGCCGAGCGCCGCTTGCAATAATTCGGCGGTGTAGGGCAGGCGCGCCCTCTGGCCTTCGCAGTAACGCGCTGCGAGCTGCGCACTGACTTTGGTCTGCGGGAATACCGGCGCAATCCAGGTGAGCTGCGGCTGCGGATTTTCCCAGTTGGGGTATTCGACGCCTTGCAGAAAATCGACGACTTTCGCGGCCAGCAACGCGCCGACTTCGCCGACCGGGCCTTGCGCGCTAAAACTTCTGATTCGCAGCGTAATGAGGTCTTCGAGACTGAGCACGGCCCGCACGTTGCCGCGGTCGATGACGGTATAAGTGCCGTAGGCAACGAAGCGCAGGTCGCGCACCAGCTTCAGGGCGTCCGGCAGCGGCATTTTCTTTTGCGCCATGTCGCGCAGATCGCCGCGCGACATCGAGGCGAGACCGGTCTGCTGCTCGCTGTCGTTCAGACGGCGGTCTTTGTAGAAGCGTTCGACGCCGGCCTTGAAATCTTCCGCGAGCGACATGGGGATGCCCTCATGTACTTCTTTCGCGTGCTGGCGCGCCAGCTCATCGAACTGCACGATCGTGATTGCCAGCACCTGCGCCAGGCCGGCCACGTCGTTGCTCGACGAGGCAAGCGGAATCAACAGCGAAGCGAGCTCGCCCAACAACTCGCCGCGCGCTTTGGCCCGGGTCTTGGAGAGCTCGCCTTCGAACTCGTAGTAGTTGGCGCCCTTGACGAAGGGGATGTTGGCCCAGATGAGCTTCTTGCCCGGTTCGGCGGTGGCAGCGCCTGCGCAGACGAGCTGGGCCAAAATCAGTACGACGACCAGTTTCACGGCTTTTTCCATATCGACATCTAGATGTCCCAGAGCGTAGCCCAACTGCATCGCGGTCACACGCCCTGAGCGCAACCGTACAAACCTTTGCTGACATTTCCCGTACTGGCCGACATAGACCGCAAGCTCCACCACGATAGATCGATCATCGCAGAGCGATCGCGCCAATTGTCCAATCTCGCTTCGTCGCTGCAAGTGCTCCAGACGCATCCGCGTAGAATTCATGCGAATCCTGGTATCCCGAACCGCCGGGGGCGCTGGGACTCAGGTCAAAAATGGGACGCAGCTCAAAAACTTACCGGTGTCCGTGAATGCCAACGCCCGCTCTATCGAGCGCCTATTTATCGATCACGAACAAAATGCTTCGAGCCCTGTTGAGCGTTCTGCTGTCGTGCTGCGCCATCGGTGCGCTGACAGCCGCCGATCTGGTTCCGACGGTGAGCGACTATCGCGTTGCTGCTTTTTTTTTGGCTAACGGGGAAGCGCTCCCCGAGCTTCGGCTGCATTACCGAACGCTCGGCGCACCAACGCACGATGAAACCGGCCTCATCACCAACGCGGTGTTGTTGCTGCACGGCGCGGATCAGACCGGCGACGATTTCTTGTCGCACGGATTCGCCGATGTCATGTTCGAGCCCGGCGCGCCGCTCGACACGCAGCGCTACTTCATGATCGTTCCCGATGACCTCGGCAGTGGCGAGTCGAGCAAACCGAGCGATGGATTGCACGCGCGCTTTCCGAGCTACAGCGCGATGGACGCGGTGGATGTGCAATATCGCCTGGTACTGGATCATCTCGCCGTCAATCATTTGCGGCTCATCCTTGGCAACACGACGGGCTGCACCGAAGCGTGGCTGTGGGGTCGGCTGCATCCGTATTTCGCCGACGCACTGATTGCAATCGACTGCCTCGCGTCGCAGCCGCAATTGATCGCGGATGCCACCGCCGATAGCGCGAAAGCAAATGCTGCCGATGACGCGGCGTATCGCCGGCAAGCACTTGCGATGACGCAAAGCGCCCCGGGTTTGCAGGTCGTCCGTTCGGAAGTCGTGGCGATCATGTCCGAGGCAACGCTGAACGCAGAACGGCGCGCGATTCTCGAGCGCGATATCGCGCGCGTGAAGAACGGCCGCTACGCGATCGTCGATACGAAAAGCGGCGCGTTCGCCGAGCCGGAGAAGTGGCGCGTGATTCTTCCCGAGTTGCTGGAGAAGACCGAGCACTGAGCTGGTGGATGGTCAGCGTGGATCGGAGCTGCTCTACGTGCGGCCGGCGCCCGGACAGGATTATCGCCACAACGATCTGTTCGACCCGCTGTACAGCATGCTCGACGTCACGCCGAAAGGAAGCGGCGACTTTCAACCGAAGCTGAGCTAGGGCTAGGCGTTGTGCGTTGGAAAGCTCCGTGTCGTTCAAAGCCCGACCTTGCAGAGTGCTCTGACCCGCTTGCCTGCACGCGGTACCGCTAGGCACTTAGTCCGCAGCGTATGCGAGATTTGCAATACGTTGCGGATCGGTTGCGAACTACCCGGTAACTTGCGCTATCCGATGGGCACTGAATCACTGCCGATTCAAGCATTGCGCCACCGGCAACTCAAGGAGGAAGGCGGATGCGCGTATTCAAAATGGTGTGGGTCGTACTCGCATTGATGTTATGTAGTGGCGCTTGGGCCGGACAATACGTACAACTTGGCTCGGATCTCGAGTTGTATTACGAAGAAGCCGGATCGGGCAAACCGCTTGTTTTCATCACCGGCTGGACGGGAACGAACGAATTCTTTACCCGGTATCAACTTCCTCACTTCGCCAAGACCTATCGTGCGCTAGCCTACGACCCGAGAAGCCAGGGTCGCTCCAGCAAGACGCTGGAGAACAACAATTACACCCAGCACGGTAGAGATCTGCGTGACTTTATCGACACACTCAAACTCAAGGAACCGGTTCTGATCGCGTGGTCATCCGGCTGCCACGATGTTTATGCCTACTTCAGGGCCTATGGACCCGACAACGTAAGGGCGTTCGTTTGTATAGATCAAACACCCAGATCGACGGGACTACAGCCTGGCGATTGGGCCGAATTTCCCGACTATGCCGCGGCCGGTGGCTTCGTTAACGGAGTGGCGTATAGCCGTAGGGCGATGACGCTCGGTTTCATACCGACCATGACTCAGCGCAAAATGCCGCAAGCCGAGCTGGACTGGGTGCTCGATCAGTCGCTGAAGACGCCGACGTATGCGGCAACGTTGCTTGCCGCCGATGACAGCTTTTCCGATTACAGGGCCGAGGCCAGAGCGATCGACGGTAAGCTACCGGTGCTCAATATTCTGAGCGAAGCGAACGCGAAAGCCGGCAAAGCGTGGCTCGCTAGCAACGCGCCGGCCTCAGAAGTTTTCGTGCTGGGAAACCACATGATGTTCTGGGAATACCCTGAGCAGTTCAACAGTGCCGTCGACAAGTTCTTGCAGAAGCATCAGTAGTAGGGGCTGGCATTACTCGCACAGTTTGCAGCGCAAGATCGCCGATCGTGCGGCGTGCCGCATGCTGAAACACCGGGCGATTTGATTGCGCGACAGGCCGATCGTCCGGTCTCGGCGTGATGCCGAAATCTCGCTCGAAGGTGGCGGTGATACGCTCGATGCCAGCCAGGGCGCCGGAGGAGTATCGTTGCGTATCTCGCGACATCACGGAAGAACCAGGTGACCATCAGAGAGTTGGCCAAGCTCACGCGTCCCCGTCTTACCGGCGTTGTGGCGCGCGATCGCCTATTCGCGGCCCTCGAGAAATGCAGTTCGCCGGCGATCTGGATATGTGGGCCGGCCGGCGCCGGTAAGACGATGGTGGTTGCAAGCTGGCTCGAGAAAACCAAGCGCCCAGTCGTTTGGTACCAGATCGACGCAGGCGATAACGATCCATCGAGTTTTTTCTACTATTTGCGCAGCAGCGTTCGCACCCGGCGGCGGCCGTTGCCACTACTGACGGCCGAGTATCACGCCAGTCTCGCGGGATTCTCGCGTCGATTTTTTCGAGACTTCTTCGGTCGGTTCGCGGCAGGCGGCGTGCTGGTTCTCGATGGCTTCCCCGCGGCACCCGACTGCACGGCTTTGGCCGCCGTTCTGCACGAGGCGGTCCAGGAGATCCCTCCAGGCGTGACGATGCTGGTTATCGCACGTGAGCTGCATCCTGAATCGTTCACACGCCTGCGACTGCAAGGTCTAATAGGGCTGCTCGCGTGGGACCAGTTGCGGCTAACGTTCGCTGAGTCGCAAAGCATGATTGCGCAGATCGCGACGCTGGATGAAACAACTCAGCGCATATTGCACGATCAGTGTGAAGGATGGGCGGCCGGGTTGCGCATATTGTTGGAGCATTACCGTGGAACGGGCCAGATCGTCCGCGAACGTTCACTGCACGGGCGCGATGCACTACTCGGATTTTTCGCTACGGACGTGTTCGATCATCTTCGCGAAGAAACGCGCATGGTGCTGCTGCGTGTAAGTCTGTTGCGCAGCGTTACCGAAGTAGCGGCGACAACGATGAGCGGCAATGCCCGCGCATGGTCGCTGCTCTCGACCTTGAATCAGCGCCATGTGTTTGTCGACAAGCTGGTCGGACGCGAGCCGATGTTCCAGTTGCATGGGCTATTCCGCGAATTCCTCGTTGCACGAGCACGCGCAACGCTCGGGCCAAATGAGTTCAACGTGCTGCAACGGCGAACCGCCGCCCTGCTGGTCAAGGCCGGTGTGCCGGAACAAGCGGTACCCTTGCTGACCGATGCAGGTGATTGGGCGGCTGCCGGTCGTTTGATCATGGTCCATTCGTCTCGACTGCTTGCGAGTGGGCATCTACAGACGTTGCGCAACTGGTTGCGCGCGCTGCCCACTTGGTACGTGGACGCCACTCCGCGCCTGCTGTATTGCCTTGGTGTAGCCCAGAGCGCAACGGATCCAACGCAGGCGCGCATTACGCTGGGCCGCGCCTATCAACGCTTCGTAGCTGAGCGCAACCCACTCGGTGAAGCGCTAGCTGCTGCTGCAGTAATTCAGAGCTACTACTTCGCGTTTGATCATTTCACTGGTGCAGAGCAATGGATCGCGGCGGTGCGTAAGCTGGTAGATGAAGGCCTGAGCTTCCCGTCGGCAGAAGCTGAATTGCATGTGCGCTCGATGGTGCTCATTGCGACGACGTTCACGCAGCCCGACGCACCGTGGCTAGGACAGTGGGCCGATACTATTCTGCAACGCCTGACGCGCGGTGCGGAGACGAACCAGATGCTCGTCTCCGCCGCGATCCTGCTGCCTTACTTCGACTGGTTCGCGCCTGCGAAAGCTCGCCTGCTCGCAGTATTCGTGCAATCGCTACTGGAGTCTGCCGACGTCACGCTGTTCAACCGGGTTTGGTGGCTGCTTGCGGCGTGCTTGCATCATTACTACGAGGACGATCGAGACGAACTCAGGCAGGCAGCACAGGCGGTAAGGTCCATCGTCGAGTCGCATGCATTGCGGGGTACGAGTGTGATGGCGGCGCAGCTGAGGTTGTGGGAGGCGTTCAGTTGTGAGGACTCGGGCGCGACATCCGAGTTGATGTCGCACGCGCTGGCAACGCTCAATCCGACACGCAGGCAAGAGGAGCTGAATCTTCGCGTCGATGCAGCGGCGTACTGCCTCTCGCGAAACGATCCTGGCGAGGCTGCCGTGCAGGCGAGGCGCGCTATCGAGCTTGCCAGAGAAACCGCGGTGCGAATTTCAGAGGCAACCGCAGGCGGGTTGTTGGCACTAGCGCTCGCTCAGATTTCGCAGCCAGAGGAGGCTATGCGAGTTGCGCAAACCGCAAGAGAATTGGTCAAAGATAAGAGTGGCGGCCGGCTCGAGTTCGATCAGTTACTCATCGAAGCATATGTCACGTTGACGGCTGGAAGACAAAAAGTCCGCGTTCATGATTTGTTGAAACGAGCGCTCGAACTGGGCCAACGCCACGGCTACGTGAAAAACCTGTTTTGGGTTCGCAGCATCATGGAACGTCTTTGCGCGGAGGCAATCGACGCGGGAATCGAAACGCGTTATGTAACCGGACTAATCCAGAGACATCGGCTGTCCGCGCCCGATTCGGGGTGCGAAAAATGGCCCTGGGCCGTACGCGTGTTTACACTCGGACAATTCCAGGTCCAGGTCGGCGGTGTACCGCTCGTATTTTCAGGAAAAGTTCAGAAGAAGCCTCTCGAATTGTTGAAGCTGCTGATCGTCCGTGGTAGAGGCGGCACGGACGCCGCTCTGGTTGCGCAGTTGCTGTGGCCTGACACGGATGGCGACGCAGCAGAGGCCGCGCTTCGCATGACTTTGCATCGCTTGCGCAAGCTTTTGGAGAACGAGGACAACGTCGTCCTACGCAATGGCAGATTGCAACTTGATGCGCGGCGGTGCTGGGTCGATGCATGGGCATTCGAAGCCGCCTGCGACGCGGCGGAGTACTCAGTACGCGTCGAGCAGAAACAGCACATCG
>JBDTMS010000214.1:0-6805 GCA_039934195.1 Betaproteobacteria bacterium | reverse complement strand
GTATCGTCGCAGGTGTAAACATCCTGGCCGACGCGGTCAAAGTCACCCTCGGCCCAAAGGGTCGTAATGTCGTTCTCGAGCGCTCGTTCGGTTCGCCGACGATCACCAAAGACGGTGTGTCGGTCGCCAAAGAAATCGAGCTGAAGGATCGGTTCGAAAACATGGGCGCGCAGATGGTGAAGGAAGTCGCCTCCAAGACTTCCGACGTAGCCGGCGACGGCACCACCACCGCAACCGTTTTGGCTCAGGCAATCGTCCAGGAAGGCATGAAGTTCGTTGCCGCCGGTATGAATCCGATGGATCTGAAACGCGGCATCGACAAAGCCGTAACCACCGTCGTCGAAGAGTTGAAGAAACTCTCGAAGACCACGACCACCAGCAAAGAAATCGCACAGGTCGGGTCCATCTCTGCCAACTCCGACGAATCGATCGGCAAGATCATTGCCGATGCGATGGAAAAGGTCGGCAAGGAAGGCGTTATCACGGTCGAAGACGGGTCCGGTCTCGACAACGAATTGGAAGTCGTAGAAGGCATGCAGTTCGATCGCGGCTATCTATCCCCGTACTTCATCAATAATCCGGAAAAGCAGATGGCGGTTCTGGATAACCCCTTTGTTCTTCTGCACGACAAGAAGATCTCCAGCATTCGCGACCTGTTGCCGGTACTCGAACAAGTTGCCAAGGCAGGCCGTCCGTTGCTGATCATTGCCGAAGACATCGAAGGCGAAGCGCTGGCAACGCTGGTTGTGAACAACATCCGCGGCATCCTGAAGACCACCGGTGTCAAAGCGCCTGGCTTCGGCGATCGTCGCAAAGCCATGCTGGAAGACATTGCGGTTCTGACCGGCGGCACGGTGATTTCCGACGAAGTCGGGCTGCAGCTCGAGAAGGCCACTTTGACGGACCTCGGTTCGGCCAAGCGCGTTGAAGTCGGCAAAGAAGAAACGACCCTCATCGACGGTGCGGGCGATGCCGGCCAGATCGAAGCGCGCGTCAAGAACATCCGCAGACAGATCGAAGAAGCGACCAGCGATTACGACCGCGAAAAGCTGCAGGAACGCGTGGCCAAGCTGGCTGGCGGTGTTGCACTGATCAAAGTCGGCGCAGCGACCGAAGTCGAAATGAAAGAAAAGAAAGCGCGCGTCGAAGATGCGTTGCATGCAACGCGTGCCGCAGTCGAAGAAGGCATTTGTGCGGGCGGTGGTGTTGCGCTGATTCGTGCACGCCAGTCTATCGTGAACCTGAAAGGCGCCAATGCCGATCAGGACGCCGGGATCAAGATCGTCATGCGCGCGCTCGAAGAACCGATGCGTCAGATCGTCGCGAACGCCGGTGCTGAGCCGTCCGTCGTGCTGAACAAAGTGCTGGAAGGCAAAGGCAACTTCGGTTACAACGCCGCGAACGATACCTACGGCGATCTCGTAGAGATGGGCGTGCTGGATCCAACCAAAGTTGCGCGTTGCGCGCTGCAGAACGCCGCCTCGGTGGCAGGTTTGATTCTGACCACGGATGCGATGGTTGCTGAAGCGCCGAAAGACGATAGCCACAAGCATGGTGGTGGTGGCGGCGGCGGTATGGGTGGCATGGGCGATATGGACATGTAATTTCGTAGCCGTCGCCTCGCGCGGTGCGTTGTAGTTGACGCGCGTGTATGAGCCAACGTTTAAAGGGCTCCGTGAGAACGGAGCCCTTTTCATTTCTGGAACGCGATCACCGATCGGCATCCCGCCATACGCGGCGAATTCGTTCACGGCAAACGTTGCAAACGTGCAGCGTTGACAAGGCGACGGCTCAAGGATAGCTTGTGCCCGTCGCCCGCGTCCGACAGCGGGACGTCATGCTTGCTTCCAGTGTCGCAGCATGTGCGGTGAGTTGCGCGAGCTCGGGTTGCAGCCAAAAAAATGAAGAACGACGGGAGGATTACATGAGTCAGGCATCAGCTCAAACGCCGGCTGCGGCCGGCGTGCATTCGCATATACCGCCGGAAGAGAAGCGGGTCATCTTCGCTTCATCGCTCGGCACAGTCTTCGAGTGGTACGACTTCTATCTGTATGCGACGCTCGCGCCATTCTTCGCGGCGCTGTTCTTTCCGAAAGGCAACGACACGGCAGCGTTGCTTTCGAGCTTTGCGACTTACGCTGCGGGGTTTCTGGTGCGGCCGTTCGGCGCGTTGGTCTTCGGGCGCATCGGCGATATCGTCGGCCGTAAGTACACCTTCCTGGTAACGATCACGGTTATGGGCGCTGCCACCTTTGCGGTGGGATTGCTGCCGACCTTCGAGCGCATTGGCTGGGCCGCACCCGTGTTACTGGTCGTGCTGCGCCTTCTGCAAGGTCTCGCGCTCGGCGGAGAATATGGCGGCGCTGCAACTTACGTTGCTGAGCATGCAGCGGAGAATCGTCGCGGCTACGATACCAGCTGGATCCAGACCACAGCCACGCTTGGATTCTTCCTCGCGCTGATCGTCATACTCGTGTGTCGTACGACCATCTCGAAAGCGGACTTTGCCGAATGGGGCTGGCGCATTCCGTTCGTCGTCTCGCTAGTGCTTCTACTCTTCTCGATCTATATCCGACTCAAGCTGGAAGAGTCGCCGGTGTTCAAGAAGATCAAAGCCGAAGGACAGACTTCCAAGGCGCCACTGACCGACGCATTCGCGAACTGGAGCAACGGCAAGATCGTACTGCTGTCATTGCTCGGAGCGACAGCCGGACAGGGCGTGGTGTGGTACACCGGTCAGTTCTACGCGCTGTTTTTCCTGATCATCACCCTTAAGCTCGACTATCAAACTGCATACATTTTGATCGCGATCTCGCTCGTGATTGGAACGCCGTTCTTCGTTTTCTTCGGCTGGTTGTCCGATCGCATCGGGCGCAAGAACATCATCATGGTTGGGTGCTTGTTGGCGGTCGTGACCTATTTCCCGCTGTTCAAGGGGCTCACGCATTACGTCAATCCAGACCTCGAAGCCGCGAGCGCAAAAACAGCCGTTTCCGTAGCGGCGACGGATTGCAGATTCCACGTCTTCATCACACCGAAATCGGTATTCACCGACTGCGACAAGGCCAAGGACTTCTTAACCAAACAAGGCATCTCTTTCGACTCAGTGCCGGCAATCGGGGATGCGACCGTCGTCACCAAGATCGGCGATGTCGAGCTCAAGGGCTGGGACGAAGCGAAGTACAAGGAGGCACTCAAGACGGCAGGCTTTCCCCCCAGCGCCGACCCGGCCAAGGTCAACTACTTCATGACCGAGGTCATCCTCGTCATCCTCGTCCTCTACGTTACGATGGTTTACGGGCCGATCGCAGCATTTCTAGTCGAGCTGTTTCCCGCGAAAATTCGCTACACCTCGATGTCGTTGCCCTATCACATCGGCAATGGCTGGTTCGGCGGCATGCTGCCGCTGCTCGCCACCGCAATGGTTGCCGCGTCGGGCAATATCTACTACGGCCTGTGGTATCCGGTAGTGGTTGCGGCAATGACCTTGGTTATCGGTACCTTGTTGTTGAAGGAGACCAAAGATCATAAGGTGCGCGTCGACTTGTAGCGGTTCAGTGCTAACAAATGAAAGCCCGCTTCGGCGGGCTTTTTTTTGATGCGTGATCTGGGACAAAGGCACGATTCGCACGATCATGTCAGTGCGCGCCGATGATCGTAGACCGTTCGCGCCGCTGGCAAACGCAATAGCGCGCATTTAGTTGGCGCATCCAATTCGGAAGAATCATTGCGCCTGGTTCCGCGCGTGAGCGAACTATTCACGATGCACGGCCCGGAACGCGCGCCGTACGCAACTCAATGAACGGCATCACCCGGCGGGCGACAAAATCATCTCCGTATGACAGCGCTCTCGGAACAAAGGATCGATGAACGCTTTCCGTCCCGAAGATAACGCTCGGTTACTCGCGTTTAATGCACGCTCCATCGGGCGTTGGCATCCACCCGCAACGTTGAACACTTCAGAAGGACCAGGCGGCGCCCGCGCCTACCACGGTATCGCCGCCATTCGTACCGGTCGCCACACTGCCTTTTAAGACAGCGTTCCTCGCAAACCGATAACTTGCACCAAGGGCCAGCGCCCCCTTGCTCATGAAGGCGCCTACGCCGACCCCAATAGCAATGGTTTTGTCGAGATCCACTTGCGGAATGTTGGCCATAGCGCTCACCGAGGCGATCGCACCGGAGAACTGGCGCACGTTGACTGCATCGAAGTCTGCGGTGCCGTCGTTCACCCCATGGACCTGTACCGGCGCGCCCGTGGACGAGTTGCTGAACGTCCCGCCGTTGTCGCTCATCGTTAGACTGCTGGAAGCCGTACCGCCGGAAAGCGTGGTCTGCGTTTCAGTAATCACCAGGCCGTGCGTATTGCCGTACCCGTTGGTCAGCGTTAAGGCGGCCGTCGACTGCGCCGCTGCTGGCACCACTACGTTAGTCAATTTGCCATTGCCATCGACTATTGTCTGAGTTCCAGCGGCGCCTTTTAATACGATGGCGGTACCGCCGTTGGTAGCCACGGTGGCGCTGGGTAAAACGCTCGCGCCAACGCCCGTGGTTGAGCCGATAACGGTGGTATTCGCACTATTGCTGGATACGTAGTCAGCGTGCCGTTGATGTAAACATTGCCGTCAACCAGCACATTGCCGTTCAACCGGTTCTGGTAAGTTTTGCCGGCCAGAATGCCATTCGGCGACAGGGTAGTGGGGATGGTTGTACCGGCTGCAATGGTCTGGGCGCTGTTGTAAACCGTGAGGCCGCCCGAAAAACTGCCGGAAGTGGTGCCGCTACTGCCGTTGGTTGCCAGCGTTGGGCCAGCGGTAAGGCTGGCTGCACCGTTTGCAACCGACAACGTGCTGGTGCCGCCGCGCGCGGTCACACTGGTGCCGGCGCTGGTATTGCCAACGGTGTTGATCGAGTTAGCCGTTGCGACGCCGATGTTGTTGGTCCCACCGTTGATGTTTGTGATGTTGGCGGAGTTGCCGATGATCACGGCCGCGGTGCTGCTTCCGGTATTGATGTTGGTTGCCGCGTTGACGCTGGCGTTGATGCTGGTGGTGCCGGAGATGGTGGCGCCACCGTTCAGGCTGGATAGCCCGGTAACACCCAACGTGCTGTTTGCGGCGATGCCGCCACTGACCCCGAGGCTGGTGTTGATTGAGGTGCCATTGGTATTCGTGAAAATGGTGGTAGTGTTTTGAGCTCGAATGGCGACGCCTTCGCTAATTGGATTATTCGGGCTGACGTCGGTGTCGGCGTCTAGGGTAATGGTACCGGTGTCAGTGATAAGGTTGGCAGCCCAGGTTTGCGCATGCCACGCCGCAGCGGCTATGCCAAGCGCAAAAACCCGCAGTTTCCAGTCATCCATTTTCATTGGTTGCCTCTCAGGTTAAGTTGAGGGTCGTCGCCGGGCGTTACAGAACCACTTCCTTCTTGATCGACACACAGCCGTTGCCGGCAGGCATTAGAAACACCTTGGTCGCCGCACCCCCATCGAGCACGGCGATGTCCTTCTTCATCTTCGTCACGCGCTTCATGGTGGCGAACTGCCGGCTGGCAACCGCTTCGCACGTTTGCGGCCAGTACATAACCGCGTCGTAAGCGGCGCCGCAGCCGTTAGCCTGATTGGGCGCGAAGGCCGCCGATACGTAACCGCTATTCCCTTCGGTGGTTACCTCCATCGCGAGGGCAATCAGACGCTGGTCGGGCTCGCTTGGAGGGACCATCAAGACCGCCCCGGCCTGCGGGCCAAAGCCTAGGAAAAGGCTGACTTGGTTGATACGGCTGGCGCAGTTGAGTACGCCCTTTTGTGCGGCCGCCAACGTTATTGCGTTGGCGCCGCCGGTGGTCGGGGCGGGCGGACGAGCCTCCGGGGGCGGCTCTTGGGCCTGTGCGGCGCTGTGGTGCACTAGCGCTAGCGCTATGACGCTCAGCAAAACAAACACAGCCGTGCGCTTTGCTGGAGCATCACGAATTACGTAGCAACGTCGTCCGGTCCTTAAATTAGTGGTTTGGTGCGCCAGTTCGGCGTTTTCCAGCGTGTAGAGGTCCATGCGTCTCCTTCGCGAGCGACCAATGCCTCGCTAAATGTGAACAACGGCAAGGGGACATACACCTGAAGGGTCAATTCGATGTAAATCAGAGCATTCGTAGGCCGCAATCGCGAAAACGCTCTCGAAAACCGACTTACGTTAGAGATCGTCTCCGGCAATGCCGGGGCCGCGCGGCGGGCGGTTAGTCGGAGCCGAAGCTGATTCCGACCGGATACCAACGCGGTATCTTTAGTTGGCCCCCCAGCTTCACTGGCATTCGAGGGTCTAAATCGTCGAGAAGCAACCGTACAGCGCGGTCTTACGCAGACGGCTTCACCAAAGTAAATCAGGACGCGCGTGCAGACAGGCTCAATATGCCGAAAGGCCGCCAGATTGCCCTACGATTCCGGGAGGCATACCTCGACAAGAGACGAGGATGGCCGAGAGCTCGCCATGCAGCGACGGCTGGCACTTCACCTTAAGTCCTTTTGACAACACCCCGTTGTCCAAGCTGATCAGTTCAACTGAAGGAAAGCAATGGACGCATCCCGTGCATGACAAACGCCCAGGGAAATCGGCTTCGCATACTTTAGGACTGACCCCTATGCGAACCAGCTGAAGTGGGCGGTTTTCTACTCTATTGCACAGGAATTGCAGTGCGTCGTTTCCAGAGACGTCCGAGTCAAGGTAAACGTTGAAGGAGTGGTGGCCAAGGGCGGAATTGAACCACCGACACAAGGATTTTCAGTCTTAATTTCCGCCCCATTGAAAGCGTACGC
>JBDTMS010000213.1:0-6822 GCA_039934195.1 Betaproteobacteria bacterium | reverse complement strand
CACGTCGTTCAGCTCCGTCAGCAAGCGGACCAGCAGCGCCAGGCTGCGATAGTTGCGCTCGCTGAACAGCATGTTTTTCCACCTAGGATGATTCGCGAGATGGCGAGTGGTCGCCGGATTCGCGCCATCCTCGATGTCACCGCTGCCCTCGTATGCGGGTCCCGCGTTAGGACGCGGAATCCAGTGCGCCGCAATCGCGGGATGTGTTGGTGTCGCTGCGACCTTCGGCACCCACTGCTGCGGAAAGCGAGCGACCCAAACTAGCAACGCATCCTCGTGGTTGGCAGGGTGCAATACGAGAAACGCTTTCATGCCGGTCAGATCTTCTTGCGCAGTACTGAGCGGCAACCAGCGCGGATCGTTGTCAGGCTGGATGCCGCTGTCGCCGATGTCGGCATTCTCGATACCGATCGAGAAGTAGTTCATGCCGACCGCCTGCCACGTCGTGCGCGGCAGGCCGGTAAGATCGTGGTCCCCGGTGAGCGTGAAAGCCGTGCCGTTCTGTTCGACGAAATACTGCGGACCGACGCCGCGGTTATCCTGCCATTGCGGGTGCGGAACGGTTGTGAATTTGAACGTCAGATCCTGGCAAGCGTAGAGCGATTGGAAGCGATTGGCGGAATCGTAGGATGGCCAGCCGCTGGTTTCGTGAATGACGATCGACTGGACATTTCGAATTTCATCGCCCCAATGCCCGAAGTCGCCGGCGGGCCAGTGCGGCACCGTATTCGGACGCGGTTGCACGGCGGCTGTCGGCGGCGCAGGCGGCGCCGGCACGTCTACGCGATTGACGGCATGCCAGCCCATCACATTGCCGGCGACGGTCTGATCGAGGAAGAATCGCAAACGCTCTAGCAACTGGCTGGGCACGATCGCATTTCCCTGTTCATCGATGATCTACTCACCTTGGCTGCAAATCTCTTCGGGTTCATTGCGCTGACCTTCTGGTTCACGGTGCCCACTGTCGTCATGAATCGATTCTCGCTACGTCCGCAACGCGCGCGGGATAGCGCGCGCCACGTTGCGTAGTTGCCCGCTTGCCGCTGACTGAATAGCGACGCGACTGCATGATGCAACCGCAGTACGCACTGCATGCACTGTACGAACGATATAGATGTGCGCGCATGCAGTTTTCGTAAGCCGCGAGTCAGAATCTCCGCTGCAAAAATAGCCGGCAGCGGCCGCGATGTGTGTTCGAGCCGCCGTCGTCCATACAAGATCACAACAAAAAATCGTCCGCGTGCAGCGCTGCGACTTTGGCGTGATCGATCGTGATCTGCTCACCGGCACCGAAGTCGAGAAATACATTGCCGCCGACGTCTTGCGCATGCGCCAGCACCGAAGCGAAATCGGTGACACCGGCAACGCCTTGCAAATCCACGACGTCCGCGTTGCCGGCAAACTGAAAGTCTTCGATGGTGATCTGACCGTGCGCGAAGATGTCGTTGCCGGTGCCGCCGTTCAACACACCGACGCCACCGCCGCCTTTGAGCACATCGTCGCCGTCGCCGCCGCGCAATACGTCGTTGCCCGCACCGCCGAGCACAGTGTCGTTACCGGTGCCGCCATCGAGAGTCAACGCAAGTGTTTCGCTCGCCGGCATAGCTGAGGCATCGATAGTGTCGTTGCCTGCGGCTGCATTGATCGCCAGCACGTCTTGGCCCGTCTCGCCGTGATCGATGCCGACCTGCGCGGCAAGACCATCTACATTGGCGGCGCTGCCGGATTGAGTAACCGAAATCGCATCGTTGCCGCCCGTGCCGTCGACGCTTACGCTGGATGCGCTGGGCCCAATGACACCAGGGCTTTCGCCACCTTCGAGCGTGAAGGCCACACCTCTGATCAGCGGCGGTCGCATCGGCACGGCAGAAAAAATCGCGCGCTCGACTTCCAATCGGCCGATCGGCGCCGGCAGCTCGAGCGCCTTGTGTGTCGTCTGCCCGGTGGAGCGTTCGCTCAATCGCTGCCATGCGCCGCGCGCTTCGACCAGCACTTTCCAGCCGCCAATGAGCTGCTCGACCGGCTGCAGCGCGCGTCCGAGGAGAATCGTCGCAGCCACCATGATTCCGGGCGAAGCGTGTTGGTCGATCACCAGCCACGCACCAAGCGCGAGCATGGCAATTTGCAGTCCTTGGCGTGTGCTGCGTGCAACCGCGCTCACGCGCGACGACGCGCTGCCGATTTGCGCTTGCGCCTCGAGCAATTGCGCGTGCCGCGTTTCCCAGCTTGCAACCGCCGCGCGCGTCATGCCCATGCCGATGATCACTTCGGCGTTGCGCGTGAGCGCATCGGCGTGTCGCGTCGTCTCGCGCGAGTAGCGCAGCGCGCGATCGGCGCGGCCACGCATCAATCGCTCGTTCAACATGCCAAGCGCGACGAGCATGCACGCACCCAACGCCGCAAGCAGACCGAGCAGCGGATGCATCAGGTAGATCACCAATAAGTAGATCGGCAGCCACGGCGCGTCGAACAGCGCCTGCACACCGGTGCCGCTCAAGAACGTGCGCAGCTGCGCGATGTCGCGCAGCACGTCGGTGTTGGCGCGTCCGGTAACCCCGGCGGCTTCGCGCAGCACGCCCGCAAGCGCCGTTGGAGATAACCGCCGATCGAGCGAACGCCCCGCCCAGGCCAATGCAAGCGAGCGCACGACATCATGCAATAGCCGAGCGCCAGTGCAAGCACCGCCAGCACGCTCAACATCACCAGCGTCTCCATGCTGCGACTGGAGAAGACGCGGTCGAACACCTGCATCATGTAGATCGATGGCATCAGCAGCGCGAGATTCAACAGCAGACTCGCTGCAGCCGCCAGCAGGACGAATGGTCTCAATCGAGCAACGAATAACCAGCGCATGAATGCCGTGTCCTGTGATTGGATGTGGACGCGCGTTCGATAGCGAATGGCCGACGCATTTCGCGCGGCACGAATCGACGATCGAAGTGCAGAAGAAAATCCGGATGACGTTGAACATCGTGCGGGTCCGATGTCGCTGCAATTTCGCTGCCCTTCGAATCGGCACGGACTGTAGATCGTTTACCGATGACGCGCGATGACGGAAGTGTTCAAAATCGATGATCGAAATTACCATCAGTGCCCCCTACAGCTGTCGCGGTCGCGACGCACGTTGCGCAATATCCGAAAAGATATAACAGCGCACCCAGCGCATCCTACGAAGGTTAGGTTGTGGCGCGATTTTCAAAGCGTAAGATTGCGGCGCATATCTTTCATCGCCACCAGCGTGCGACTCCGACGTTGTGTAGGGAAACCCTCACACGAGAATCGGGATGTCCTGACAGCCGCGTCGATTTTGCGAGGCTAGAGTCCGCGCTCGAGTGCAACACCGAAGAGGTCAAGCGCTATGGACAAGGAGACGGTATCCATCTGCTTTGTGAAGGCATCGCTGCAGGGCGTGTACGCCCGCGGCCTGGACGCCGAAGCTCTACTGATGCAAGCAGGAATACAATCGGATCTGCTCAGCGCGCCGCAAGCACGCGTGCCTGCAGCACACTACGCCGCTCTGTGGCGATCGATCGCGCAGTTGCTGGATGACGAATTTCTAGGATTGGATTCGCGGCGAGTAAAAGTCGGCTCGTTCGCGATGCTGTGCCGAACCGTAATCCACTGCCCGACGTTGGAGCGCGCGCTGAGTCGTACTGCGCGCTTCTACAATCTGCTGGTCGACAACTTCAGCATCGTCGTGACGCGCAGTGGCGACATCGCGACACTCGCTTTTCGCGAACGCCGCCGGCGATCCGGCTCGGCGCCGAACGTGCTGGTTCATGAAGGCCTGCTGATCGCCTTGCACGGGCTGGCGTGCTGGCTTATCGGTCGGCGCATTCCGATCACGCACGCGGAGTTCGCGTACCCCGAGCCCGCGCACAGCGCCGAATACCGCGCGATGTTTTATGCAGACCTGCGCTTTTCTCGACCCAGCACTTCGGTTGCGTTCGATGCGTCTTATCTCGAGCTGCCGGTCGTACAAGACGAGCAATCGGCAAAAGACTTTCTGCGTGTAATGCCGGACAACCTGCTGGTCAAATACAAAAACAGCAACAGTCTGTCCGCGAAAATCCGCGCGCGGCTGCGCGAGAGTCTGCCGTGCGAGCTGCCGCAGCTTGCAACGATAGCCGGCGAGATGCACACGACGCCCGCGACGTTGCGGCGGCGGCTGCTGGACGAAGGCGAGTCCTATCAGTCGATCAAGAATCGGCTGCGCCACGACCTCGCTCTCACGTATTTGAGCCATCCCGAGCGCAGCGTAATGGACATCGCATTGGAGCTCGGCTTCGCCGAGCCCAGTGCATTTCATCGCGCCTTCAAGAAGTGGACGGGCGCATCGCCCGGCGAGCATCGGCGCAACACGGTCGCCTTGCCGGCCCGCGGGACCGGTGCTGTCGGTGAAGACCAGTTGAACTAACATCCGCGGGGACGACGGCTCGCGCCGCGGGCGTTTCAGATAGACTTGTGCCGCCTTGAGTGCTGCGAGCTCGCCGAATCACCGTAGTTGCCGCATCGATTGGCGAGTGCGCAAACCGCGAAAAGACCCGCCAACTTCGGTGCAGGTCATCTCCCCGTAGTTCAATGGATAGAACGAGTGCCTCCTAAGCGCTAGATACAGGTTCGATTCCTGTCGGGGGGACCATGCGCATTCATGATCTTACATCGCTGCCACCGCGCTGCGCGTGGCTGCTTGCAAAAAGTCACGCGTCAGTACGTGACACTTACAACTACGCTCCTGCACGCCCACAGGGTAGAGCGGAATCCAGGCATTGCACGTCGTGCACGTTAAGATTTAGCCGAAGCAGCGCTATCGGTTCATGAAACTCAACGAGACCGCCGGTGAGACGACGCTGGTAGAGAGTTCTCGTTAGAACCCGATATCCTGGGTGTCGCACATCGGGCAAAAACCGCGTCGGTAGTTGCCGCGCACCTCGACCCGTGCCGCTAGCCGATGCGCTTGCGGATCAGGCACCAGCTCGACGATGCCTGTGCGATCGCTAGAGAATCCTACCCGCAGCTGAAGGCTCTGCCAGGCGCGTGTTTTCGCTCAGCCGACCGCCGTGTTGTAACGCGCCTTCGAAATCCTTGTCGGCCGCAGGAAGCTTGCCGCCTCGGAGCAAGACGAGTCGATCCGTGACGGCGGCGAAGTTGCGCATGGACTGCATGTGCAAATAAATCAGCTCGAGCTCATCGCTGCGCGCGAGCTCGCCAAACACTTCGGCGGGCAGTGATTTCAGCTTCTGACGATCGATGACCATAAAGCCACCGAGCGACAGCTTTTCACCGCTCTCGAGCGTGAATTGCGCTCGCATCGGTTCGAGCAGATCATGCGTGCGAAGCTTTCTGCAGAAGATCTCGGTGCGCAGGAATTGCGCGCGATATTCCTGCTGGAACTGCAGCACGTTGTCGACGTAGGAGGTCGGCTTGCCTGCTTCGTCGAACAGCGCCTGCCCTCTGTGCAAGTGGTTCAGACCTGGAAAAGCCTCGTCGATGCACAAAGTGCAGGTCCGGCCGTCCTCGCTAGCGGAGAACACGAAGGGATAGCGGCGGATGAACGCCGGAACGTATCTGGCCTGCCACGCGTCGTCGGCGCCGAGGTAGACATTTTCGTCCTGGCGAATGCCGAGAATCACGACCGGCACGACGGCATCACCGCTATCCGCAAAGACGATGGCATACTCGACCGCGGCGCGCGGGAATTCGACCGCCATCAGCGGCACGGAATTGATGTTGCGCATGAACGGATAGCGCTTACCGACCTCCACCGAACACTTACCGTGGCGACCGATGGAGACCGGAATCGCCCGTTCATAGATGAGCATCTGTGTCGTCATGCATGCATCCGTATGAGTCTTCTTACCGGATCGTCAGTCGTCACGAGCGCGCAGCCTTATTGTCGACCATGCTTGGGTACGCTTCAACAATCGGAGGAGTACCCCGCGTTGATATCGATCGCAAGACCCCTCGAGTTGCGTCCATATGCGGGTTGCGCAGAAAGTGTCATCAAATGGAACGCCTGATTTCCGGGGTCATTCCTATACCAGCGTTAGGTCTAGCCTCGTGCCACGCTCAATCCCCGATCGACCGCAGGACAGCGCTCACAGCCCTGCTTGAATTTTTGCCAAGGCGAACTGGTCGACCGGGCGCGTCGCGGCCAGCGATCGATCGCGTGCAGCGGCTCTGGCGATTTCAACCCAGCTTCGCTACCAACTTATCGTAATAGCGCGCGTGCGTTCGCGAATCGCCTCGCGAACGACGCGTTTCGGATAGCTTGATATTGAGCAGCTCGAGCTTGCGCAGCGTGCGTGACCGCTGGTCGCTCGATTCCAGCTTGTCGATTCGCTGTTCGATGTTGCGTATCTCTCGAATCAGCTGGAGCTCGGGCGGCAGGAATCCGGCGTTCTTCAAAATACGATAGGCCACGCGCAAATCTTCCGGCACCAGCGGATCGTCATTCAGATCGAGCGGCCTGCCTGCACCGGGAAGATTGTCGAATTCGCCGCGCTCGAGCGCCTCGCGAATTTTCTGCTCAGCCATCGCATCGAAAATCAGCATAAGTCGAATATCGGCATACGAAGATAAGAAGTCGTTCTGTCAGCGCTTTAGTTTAGCAAGCCGATGCGCCTGCGACGACGGCAGGCCGGCCGGTCGCCGTCGTCCAATCTGTTGCCCCTGCGCCCTGCTACTTGCTCGCGAACGACTTGCGAAAGTCCGGGTTTTGCAGCAGGTTGTACATGGCTTCGATCAAGGCATCGCTCAGGCTCTCGTAGTAGTTCTCAGCCTTGTATGAACGGCCGAAGCGCGTAGAGCCCCCGCTGGTCA
>JBDTMS010000212.1:0-6848 GCA_039934195.1 Betaproteobacteria bacterium | reverse complement strand
GCGACTACGGCCCGGCATTTAAAGCGACGACTGCATTCGGCCGCTACGCACGGCCAGAGGAGATCGCCGCGGCCATCGTTTTTCTGGCGAGCCCGCAAGCGTCATTCATTACCGGCGCGGTATTGAACGTCGACGGCGGCTACGGGGTTTGAACGCGCAAGAGTCGCATACCCAGGCGTTACGGCAACGTGTCCAACAGCGATTGCGCAGCTTGCAGATCCGCCGTCGTATAGCCTTCGCTAAAACGGTTGAACACCGACTCGAGCTGATCGCGCGCTTGAGCGTCGCGACCCTGCTTGCTCCACAACATCGCAAGACTGGTCGCGCAACGCAACTCCCACGACAGCGCGCCCTGTCGCTGCGCCCAGCCGAGGCCGCGCAGAAAATGCGCTTCGGCTGCCGCCACAGAATCGTCGGCACCACTCAAGAGCACGAGCTGACCCTTGATCCGCAACAGCTCTGCCATACACCAGTGTTCGACGAGGCGCTCGGATCGCTCGATCGCTTCGTCGATCGCGTGCATTCCTTCGACGACGAGGCCCGATTCGCCGAGCGCCTGCGCCAGCTCGCCGAGAAACGCCGGATAGCGCGGTGCGAATCCGTTTTGCCGCAACCGGTTGACGGCATCACGCATGACTTGCAAGCCGGCGTCGACATCGCCGCGTCTGACGCGCAGCGCACCTTCGAAGCAGCAGCCCCATGCGTGCCAGATCGTCACGCCGTGGCGCGACGAATGATAAAGCAGCGTCGTCACGAACCTGCTCAACGCTTCCAGATCGCCCGCTTGCATCGCGACTGCGCATGCTTTCGCCAGCGAATTACACAACGAAAGCGCGTGATCGGCGGCAATCTCTTCGCTGATATTTGCTTCGACGAGGCGCATAGCTTGATCCGGAAAGCCTTGCAACCACAGGATTTCCGCAACGATCGCGCGCGCGCCACCGCGCTGATCGAGCAAAAATCGAATCATGTGCGACCGCTGCGCCGGCGCAGCGTAGTGTTTGAGCATGCGCTCGAAATGGACGCGCGAGTTGGCCGTGTCGCCGAGGTAATGCAGCGCTAACCCGATCATGCGCTCGCCGATCGGGAGATCGACCGGATCGGTGGACTTGATCGCGATGCGGGAGAACTCTTCGGCGAGCGTGAGTGCTTCGCGATAGGCGCCGTTGTTCACGCGATCGACGCATAAACCCCAAAGCGCGCGCAGTTGATAGTCCGTGTCGTCGCGAGTTCGCGCGATCTCCAACGCAGTGCTCAGCGCTGCGCGCGTTTCGTGCACGGTGACTTTGGTGCACATCAATGACAAGCCGAGTGCCGCGTAGAGCTGCATGCTTCGCTGCGTGCCCTGGCTTGCTTCGGCGCCGAGGCTAGCGATCGCGCGCTCGACGCGGTCGCGACATTCGTCCATCAAAGACATCTGAATCCAGAGCGGCACCGCGGCAATCGTCAATGCGACGGCCGTCTCGGTGTCGCCTTCTGGGGCAAAGGCCCAATCCAGCGATGCACGCAAGTCGTGAATCTGACGGCCGTAATCGGCAAGCCAATCGGGCACTGAGCGCGTCTTCCACTCGTCCGCCGCCCGTTCGAAGACACCGCGCTGATAGTTTGCATGCCGCCGCGAGAACGCATAGAGCTCGCCGCGTTGCTTGAGCTTTTCCAGCGCGTAGGCGCGCGTCGTCTCGAGCAGCCGATAGAGCAGGCGCGCGCGGGCGCCCTCGGCGACGACCAGCGATTTCGCGACGAGATCGGTAATGCAATCGACCACGTCCGCCCCGTCGATGTCACCGCCGCCGGTGACCGCCGCTGCAGACTCCAGCGAGATGCCGCCGGCGAACACCGCCAGACGATTGAGAATGGAGCGCTCGAATTCGGACAATAACTCGTAGCTCCAATCGAGCGTCGCGCGCAAGGTCTGATGGCGCGGGAGCGCCGTGCGATGACCGCCGGTAAGCAAGCGAAAGCGATCGTCGAGTCGGGCTGCCAGCGCTTCTACGCCGAGCGCAGCGGCACGCGCGGCAGCCAATTCGATCGCGAGGGGAATACCGTCCAGACGCCGGCAAATCGCGGCCGCCACGGCGACGACGCGCTGATCGGGCGAGAAGTGCGGATCGGCCGCACGCGTGCGCGCAAAGAACAGCTTCATCGCACCGGCGTGGAGAAGCACTTGCGTATCGTGCGTTGCCTCATCCGGCACGTCGAGCGGCTGCAGCCGATAGATGTGCTCGCCCGGCGTGCGTAACGACTCGCGGCTGGTGGCCAAAACGCTGACGGAAGCACTCGCGCGGAGCAGCACTTCGGCCATGCGTGCGGCGGCTTCGATCACATGCTCGCAGTTGTCGAGCACCAGCAGAATCTGCTGGGTGCCGAGCGCTGCTGCAATCCGTTCCGGCGACGGCGTGCCTGCCGCCAAAGTCAAACCCAAGGCACGCCCAACCGTTACCGGAACGAGCTCCGGATCGGACAGCGGCGCAAGCTCGACTACCCATACACCGTTGGCATAGCGAGGGAGGAGCCGGCGTGCGACTTCCAGACTCAGCCGTGTTTTACCGATGCCGCCGGCACCGACCAGCGTGACCAACCGATGCGCAGTTACCAGCTCGCTTACCGCGGCCACGTTCGCCTCGCGCCCGATCAGTTCCGATACGGCTTCCACCAGATTCGTCGCGACGCTCGATGCCACAGCGACGGCGGCGGCCGCGCGCACCTCGCCGGTGAATTGATACCCGCGCCCAGCGATGGTGCGCACCAGATCGCGATCATTCGCGAGCGCTTTGCGCACCGCTGCGATCTGCACCTGCAGATTATTTTCTTCGACAACGCGATCCGGCCAGACGCGGCCGATGAGATCGTCCTTGGTCAGCACGGTTCCGCGCGATTCGATGAGTGCCATCAGTACGTCGAATGCGCGACCGCCGAGCACGATCGGCTCGCCGTCCGCGAGTAGCTCACGCCGCAGCGGATGCACCGTAAAGCGGCCAAATTCCATGGGCACCGACGCGCTGGTTTCGAAATTCATCGTGCGATTGTAGAGGACAACACGCGGCAGTCGCGCAACAAGCCGACGCGTACAGTTTAAAACGTTGAACGCGCCGCGGTTCTTTTCGGCAGAAAACCGCAGCCCGCTAACACGTAGAGCAAGAGCCTGCAATCTTGACACGGGGCTTGGCGCCATAGTGCAGTCACCGTTTGCAAGCCCTGTTTGCGATTGCCAACACTGACGACTTACCCGGGGCTTACCGATGCGAACGTTCAACATAAACGGACGTGCCGCGAGACTCGATACTTCGCCGGACATGCGGCTGCTTCCGGCACTGCGTCACGTGGCGCTGACTAGCGCGGCGCGCACGGCAACAGAACAGCGCATCCGCAAGCCGCCGGTGGCAGAGCAACTCAGCGATGCCTAGCCATACCAGAAATGTCGACGGTCACATTCGATCGACATCGAGACATTAGTGACTACCGCTGCATTTTCGTTCAACTTAACCCAAGGAAACCATCATGAGCACGATCACCACCAAAGACGGCACGCAGATCTATTACAACGACTGGGGCACGGGACAGCCCATCGTGTTTAGTCATGGCTGGCCGCTGAGCGCAGATGCGTTCGAAGACCAAATGTTCTATCTGGCCAATCGCGGCTACCGCTGCATCGCGCATGATCGCCGCGGCCATGGCCGCTCGAGCCAGCCGTGGCAGGGCAACGACCTCGACACTTACGCGGATGACTTAGCGGAGCTCGTCGAAAAACTTAATCTTACCGACGCAATCCACGTGGGGCACTCGACCGGCGGCGGCGAAGTCACGCGCTACATCGGGCGGCACGGCACCAAACGCGTGGCCAAAGCGGTGTTGATCATGCGATCCCGCCGCTGATGTTGAAGACGCCGGCCAATCCCGGTGGCCTGCCGATCGAAGTATTCGATCAGATTCGCACCGGCGTCGTAACCGATCGCTCGCAGTTCTGGAAAGATTTGAGCATGGCGTTCTACAGCTACAATCGGCCCGGTGCCAAGATCTCCGAAGGCGTGCGCGAATCGTTCTGGCTGCAAGGCATGATGGCGGGCTTTCCGGCATCGTACTTTTGCGTAAAGGCGTTTTCTGAAACCGATCTGACCGAAGATCTGAAGAAGTTCGACGTACCTACTTTCGTTCTGCACGGCGACGACGATCAGATCGTGCCGTATGCAGACTCGGCGTTGTTGTCGTCGAAGATCATCAAAAACGCCAAGCTAAAAATCATTCCCGGTGCACCGCATGGTATGTGCACGACGCTCAAGCATCAGGTGAATGAAGAGCTGCTGGCGTTTATCAAGGCGTAAGTGCCGACTCGTGATCGAGCCGTTGTTGAGGCCATGTGCGCGCTGCCGGAGTAGAACGAGCAATGAACGATGCCGCTTCTACCGCCGCGATCGATCTCGATCGCAAAATTCGTCGGCGCGCACTCTCGCAGCGCAAGCCCGACAATCGTCTCGCAATGATTCGAGCACGCCGTCGGCAAAGTGCGCCCTCTCAAGCGTTTCCTTCGATGATTACGGAGGTCGTCTTCGACATGGCATTCAACGCGTGTGGAAGGAACCATCATGCACATCTTCAATCATGCACATCTTTAATAGATACCTAGCCGCCATGGTCGCCACTACTGCCATTGCCACCGGTGCCTCTGCGCAGACCGCCAGGGACATCCGCGGCCCGTCTCCGCTGGTTGCCATTGAAAACGAGGCACCGGCCAAGCTGATTGTCGATCCGCCGTTACCGGAGCAGCTCGCCCGGGGCCTGGTCTTTATCCAGTACCGGACCGAGAACCTGCGCGTGGTGCCAGTATTCGGCAAAGGCGCACTCGGCGTATCGCCGCGCATCGGCCATATCCACGTCACCGTCGACGACGCGAGATGGCACTTTGTCGATGCTAGCGGCGAAACCGTGATCGTGGTCGGGCTGGAACCCGGTCCGCACAAGGTGCTGTTCGAGCTGGCCGACCCCACGCACAAAGTAATCACCAGCGAAACGGTGAAGTTCACCGTACCCGAATCTAGAATCAATAAGTAGCAATCATCTGCGGTCCTCGTCAATCGGAACCGCCTCGACATGCGGTCGGCAGTATCGCAACATCCACCGAGTGCTGTTGGTTTTTATCGGGGCCGCCTTTTCGCGGCAAGAGCATTCCATCCGCAAACTCGAGTGCACATGCTCAGCCCCGCTTGAGCGCGACGCAGTTCGTTGACGCGACCAACAGCGCAGCAGTGACGACGACACTCGCGATTATGGCGGCTTCGTTTTTCGGCACGGTCGTCGGCGTGGCGGGATTGGGCTTTGCATGACGCCAGGCGCATGAGGTCTGGGATGTGCCTGCGCTGGTCGGCGAGATCCTGTTGGGCATCGCCGCGTTGATGTGGACCGCGTTCATGATCGTCTACATCACGAACTGATCTGTCCTAGATGGCGTTCGACCCTACGGAGACTCCCTGATTAGATTCGAACCCTCAGCGAAGTCCGCAATCGACCCAAACCGGTCGCACGTCGCAAGAGGAAGCTGCCGTTTGGCACCTCAAGGTTACAGACAGAGGCGGAGGTTCGGAGGGCAGGCAGTGGAAGTGAAGCTAGCACTGGCCCAGTGAACCCAGGCTTTATCGGGTCTTGAGCTTGTAGCGGGCAACCGCAGCGCACTACGTAGTTGGGTGAATTCCTTGGGGGAGGTACCCGACGAGGCGGAAGGGCGATCCATATGACAGCCCCGGATTGCGGTAGGATGGACTCCTCAAAGAGTTAGCGTTGCGCAAGTATCAAGTTGGCCATTCCTAAGCTAATGAGTGTGTGTGTGTGGAATAAAAAGCTAATGAGTGTGTGTGTGTGGAATAAAAGAAATAAACCGCCATTGGCGACACATCAATGGACATCGGTGGAACTCATACCTACATTGGGTTGAAACGACACGGCTGTCGGCTACTTCAAAGTTGGGCATCTTACTAACGGGATGAAGCACCCCGAATCGCATATCTCGCTTACTATGAGGACCGCTCTGACCCGGGTTGGCAGGAACCTGAAGGCCCTACGCAAGGCCATCTCGGAAGCAGGGGCGGTCATGGTCGCTTATTATGGCAATGGGGCGGTTGGTATTCATAAGCTACCGTCGTCAAAGAGGGTACGAGTTAGCCCACCTCGTAAACGCTGAGTTGCGTTCACGGGGTCTGCGAACGTTCCTCGACGTCGCCGACTCAGACCCAGGCCGATTTTGGGTGCAGATACAGGCGGCTATCCGGTCCTGTCGTACTCTTGTCCTCATCTGTACGAATGGAAGCTTCGAGCCCCAGCCGGGCGATGATTTGGTCGTGCGCGAAGTCAGCGAGGCCACGGCGCTCGGTCGTCCAATCGTTCCAGTCTTTTCGCAGGATTTCAAACCCCCGACGGCATTCCCCCTGCCCCTGCCCCTGCCCCTGCCCCTGCGGCAGGCAATGGAACACAGCGGCGTCTCAATGGACACACAGTTCCATGTTGCGGCGTTCGATCACTTGTCTCAGCTGGTGGGAGGCAGAAAGCGATCCGAGCAACGCAGACGTGTTGCCGTTTTGGGAAGCCTTGCTGTCTTGGCTTTGCTGGCGTCGCTCGCTCTGGGTGGGCGCGAGATCATTGGGTTGTCCAAAGCACGCCAGGCCGCCGACGCGCGGAGCGAGGCACTCGCTCAGGGCATATCTGCATTAGAAAAGAGTGCAGCGGATGAGCGACGTGCTGCTGAGCGGCGGCAACGCGAGGCCGAGGCGCGGAGCAAGGAACTCGCTCAAGATATAGCTGTATTGGAAAAGACTAGAGAGGCGGAGCGACGCGCCGCTGCGCAGCGGCAACGCGAGGCCGAG
>JBDTMS010000211.1:0-6851 GCA_039934195.1 Betaproteobacteria bacterium | reverse complement strand
ACGAGCAGGTATTCGGCCTCGAGCTCGATCTCGATCAGTACATGATCGTTGCGGTGGGCGACTTCAACATGGGCGCGATGGAAAACAAGGGTCTCAACATCTTCAACACGAAGTACGTGCTCGCGCAGCCGGAGACAGCGACGGACACCGACTTCATGTTCATCGATCGCGTGGTCGCGCATGAATATTTCCACAACTGGACCGGTAACCGCGTCACCTGCCGCGACTGGTTTCAACTGTCGCTGAAGGAAGGACTGACGGTGTTTCGCGATCAAGAGTATGGCGCCGACACCTATTCGCGACCGGTTCAGCGCATACAAGAAGTGCGCGCGTTGCGCGCATCGCAGTTTCCCGAAGACGCGGGCCCGATGGCGCATCCGATCCGGCCGCAGTCGTACATGGAGATCAGCAATTTCTATACGGCGACAGTGTACGAGAAGGGCGCCGAGGTGGTCCGCATGATCAACACGCTGATCGGTGCGCAGCAATTTCGCAGGGGCATGGATCTATATTTCGAGCGGTTCGACGGCCAGGCCGTAACGACCGATCATTTCGTGCAAGCGATGCAGGATGCAAGCGGGGTCGATCTCACGCAGTTCAAGCGCTGGTATAACCAGGCCGGCACGCCGGTGGTCGAAGTCGAAGACGCGTACGACGCCAAACGGCAGCGCTACACGCTCACGTTTCGGCAAACCGTTCCGCCCACGCCGGGACAGCCGGATAAATTGCCGGCTCACATACCGGTCAGCGTCGGGCTGGTCGGCCCCAGCGGTGAGGACTTCGCATTGAAGCTCGATGCGCAATCCAGCGCCAAAACCACTTCGCGCAGCTCGACTACGAGCGTGTTGTCGCTGACCGCGGGCGAGCAGCGCTTTACTTTCGTCGACGTACCCAGCGCTCCGGTGCCATCTTTGCTGCGCGGTTTTTCAGCGCCCGTCATCCTCAAATACCCCTACTCGGACGCGCAGCTCACGCATCTGCTCGCACACGACAGCGATGCATTCAATCGCTGGGAATCGGGCCAACGCCTCGCGTTGAACCTCTTGCTAAACGGTATCGCCGAATACCAGGCGGGGCGCGAGCCTGCGTTTCCGGCGAGCTTCGCCGCAGGCTTTGCGCGCGTGCTTGCGGACGGCCCCAGCGACCCGGCGTTCACTGCTGAAGCCCTGTCGCTACCGTCGGAAGGTTATCTCGCCGAGCAGCTCGATGTCGTCGATCCGGATTCCATCCACGCCGTTCGCGTGCAACTGCGAAAATTTCTTGCCTCGAGTCTGCACGCGCAATTCCTCGCGACTTATCACGCGCATCTCGTCGATGGGATCTATAGTCCAGATGCAGCTTCGGCCGGGCGGCGTGCGTTGCGCAACCTGTGTCTTGGCTATTTGATGGAGCTGGAGACCACCGAGATGCGCGCACTGGCCATGCGGCAGTTCGCAACGGCGAACAACATGACGGACGCGATGGCGGCACTGGCATCGCTCGCGCAAGTGCACTGCCCCGAACGGATCACGGCGCTGGAACAGTTCTACGAACGCTGGAAAGATGAGGCGCTGGTCGTCGACAAATGGTTCTCCGTGCAGGCCACCTCGCGCCTCCCCGGCACGTTGCGCGAAGTGCAGCGCTTGATGCAGCACCCCGCCTTCGAATTGCGCAACCCGAACAAGGTGCGCTCTCTGATCAGCGGCTTCTGCCATAGCAACCAGGTGCGCTTCCACGCGCGCGACGGCTCCGGCTATGCTTTTCTCGCCGAGCAAGTCGCCGCGATCGATCCGATGAACCCGCAAGTGGCTGCCCGACTGACCCGCGCGCTCGATCGCTGGAAAAAGTTCGACGCCGCTCGGCAGGACCACGCACGCACAGCGCTCGCAACACTGCGCGATACGCCGGGACTTTCCAAGGATACGTTCGAAGTCGTAAGCCGCTCGCTGGCGTAGGCGCACGCTAGTTCTGTTCGCGAACGGTTCGGAAAACGCCGATCAGGACGGTCGCGTTCGCCTGCGCCTTCGCGCGCTTGTTGCCACACGATAAGGCCGCATTATGCGCACCGAAATGTCGTGTCGGTGATCGTCCGTCAGACTGTTTCTCGTCGTTTTCGTAGCGGCGAATTCGCTGAACCAAATTTACTCGTCATAGGTCTACTCCTCCACATGCGACGACCACTTCGTCTGCCGGCATTACGCGGCGAAGAGCGCATGATGGCTGAGGTAATTGACTCAAAGTAACTGCAAGCGACGACAAGACGTATGCGCGATCGCGTCCAACAAGTCGTTCATGAAGATGCCGTATTACATCGGCCGGTTGAACTGCGAAGCCCTGCGTTTTTGGAGCTCGCACGCATTCCCGCCGACCTTTCCCAGCTTGCGAGCATTCCGCTGCGCAAGCCAACATCTAACCGTAACTCGTGCGCCCGCAAACAATCGCGTGCGTCAATATCCATTCCACACTGCCCAAAGCGGGCGATGAGCACGCGCTCATCAATGGGAGACCTATGAACAATAAACAAGTCGGTGAGCTTATTCTGCAATCGCTGGAGCATGAGATCGGCGGCGTACAGATCTACGAGAAAGCCGTCACGTGTGCAGTGAACGAGGAGCTGCGCGAGGAATGGCAGAAGTATCTGGAACAAACGCGCCATCACGTAGAGGTTCTGGAAACGGTTTGCAATGCTCTCAAACTGGACTCGAAAAAAGAAACGCCGGGGCGCGCGATCGTACGCCACAACGGTGCCGCTCTCGTGGAGGCGATGGAGATGGCGCTCGGCGCAGGCGATCCCGCGGCTGCGCAATTGGTTGCTTGCGAATGTGTCGTACTGGCAGAAACGAAGGATCACGCCGACTGGGAACTGATCGGACAGTGCGCCAAGAACGCAACCGGTAAAGAGGCTGAGGCGCTCTTGGCAGCCTATGAAGAGATCGAAGGCGAAGAAGACTCGCACCTCTATCACAGCAAAGGTTGGTGCCGCGAGCTGTGGATCGAATCGCTCGGCATTCCATCCGTACTCCCACCGCCGGAAGAACAGCTCAAAGTAAAGACGGCGATCGGTGCAGCGCGAGCGCAGGCAAGTGTCCGCGCGCCCAGAACGGTCGGCGACACGAAACCTGCCACGGCGCTTTAAGTCCAGTCGCAACCACTCTCAACAGGACCTCATCATGGCCACTCGCAAGCCCCGTACGTCACCCAGCAAATCGCCATCGAAGTCGAGCGACAATCGATCAGCTACAAAAACCAGCTCTCGCTCTACCGTCAGCGGACCCGCACAAGACGACTTAGCCGGCCCGCGCGATGCAATGACCGCAAAGATGCAGGCTACGCAGGCGCTCGTCGCGGCATTTCCCTTCAACGCGAACAAAGCGTCGGAATACGGCGAAGCCGCGCGCACGCCGCAAGCAGGCCAAACGGCTGAACCGAGTGATCCGTCGGTGAGCGCGGGCACACTCAGCGAAACCAATGCTTCGGACAAGACGGGCGAAGGCGCGACGCCGGGACTCAATCCAAGCAACGGGCCACTTGATCGCGTGCGCGTCGACTCCGGCGGACAAGTGCTCACAACCAATCAAGGCGTACCGGTTGCCGACAACCAGCATTCTCTGAAAGCCGGACTGCGCGGACCGGCGTTGCTCGAAGATTTCATCCTGCGCGAGAAGATCACGCACTTCGATCATGAGCGCATCCCGGAGCGGATCGTCCACGCGCGCGGATCGGCCGCGCACGGTTATTTCGAATGCTACGAATCGCTGGCCGAGCATACGTGCGCTTCGCTGTTTGCCGAAGCCGGCAAGCGCACGCCGGTGTTCGTACGGTTTTCGACTGTCGTAGGAGAACGCGGGTCGACCGACACCGCACGCGATGCGCGCGGTTTCGCAGTGAAGTTCTATACCGATGAAGGCAACTGGGATCTGGTCGGCAACAACATCCCGGTTTTCTTCATACAAGATGCGATGAAGTTTCCCGATCTGATTCACGCCGCGAAACCGGAGCCGCACTTCGCTATGCCGCAAGCGGGCACCGCGCACGATACGTTCTGGGACTTCGTGTCACTCATGCCGGAATCGACGCACATGTTGATGTGGGCGATGTCCGATCGTGCGATTCCGCGCAGCTATCGCATGATGCAAGGCTTCGGCGTACACACGTTTCGGTTGGTGGATGAGCAGGGCGAATCGCAGTTCGTGAAGTTCCACTGGCGTCCGCTGGCAGGCACCTATTCCCTCGTCTGGGATGAAGCGGTGAAAATCTCCGGCGCTGATTCCGATTTCCATCGGCGTGATTTATGGGAAGCCATTGAAGCCGGCGCGTTTCCGGAATGGGAGCTCAGCGTGCAGTTGTTCAGCGAGCAGCAAGCTGAAGATTTCAGCTTCGACGTGCTCGATGCAACCAAGCTCGTGCCGGAGGAACTGGTGCCGTTGCTGCCGGTCGGGCGGATGGTGCTCAATCGCAATCCGGACAACTTCTTCGCAGAAACGGAGCAGGTCGCGTTTTGCACGGCGCATATCGTGCGAGGCCTGGACTTCAGCAACGATCCGCTGCTCGCCGGTCGCATCCACTCTTACGTTGACACGCAAATTTCGCGGCTCGGTGGTCCGAACTTCCATGAACTACCGATCAACGCGCCGATTGCGCAGGTCCACAACAACCAGCGCGACGGCATGCATCGCCAGTCGATTCCGCGCGGCCGCGTGAGTTACGAGCCGAATTCGCTCGGCGGCGGCTGTCCTTACCAGGCCGGCATGCAAGGCTTCACCTCATTTCCCGAACCGATCCAAGACGACAAGGTGCGCGGCAAACCTGAGCGCTTCGCCGATCACTACACGCAGGCCAAGTTGTTTTATGCAAGCCAGACGCCGGTGGAACAAGCGCACATTTTGGGCGCGTTTCGTTTCGAGCTGACCCGTGTACAAACGCCAGCGATACGTGAGCGCGTCGTTGCCATGATTGCCAACGTCGATGACGCGCTTGCGCAGGCTCTAGCGAAAGATCTCGGCATGACGATGCCTGCACCGCTGCCAAAGGCGCTGGAGAATCCGCGGGAACCCGAAGTCACCACCTCGGCCGCGTTATCGTTATTCGCGCATCCAGGCGAACAAGGCATCCGCACTCGCCGGATAGCGATCTTGGTTGCAGATGGTGTCGACAGCAACAGCACGAAGGGCGTTCATGCGGGCCTCGCGCAAGCGGGCGCGGTGCCACGCTACGTCGGCGTACGGCTTGGGCGAGTCCAGTGCACCGATGGCGACGCGATCGAGATCGAAGTCAGTATGGAAGCGATGCCATCGCAACTGTTCGACGCGCTGGTGTTGCCGGGCGGTCGCGCTGCTGCCGAGACACTCGGCAACGCCGGCCAGGCGCTCGAGTTCATCAAAGATCAATACCGACACTGCAAGCCGATTCTGGCGCTCGGCACGGGCGCCGACTTGCTGGAAAATGCCGGCGTCCCCGGAAGGCTGTTGAGCGGCGAGCCCGATCCCGGCTTGATTCTCTATCGGGAATTGGAAGACGCGCCAAAAGCGTTCAGCGAGTTCGCCGAAGCGCTCGCTCAGCACCGCCACTTTGCACGCGAGATCGATCCGCCCGGAGTTTGATCGCACGAGACCGCTTACCAGTGCCTAGAAGCGGCCGTACTAACAGTACGGCCGCTTCGTTTCGTGTCGCGGGCAAGTCGCTGCGTGCGGCTAAAAGAGCCGCAAAGGCATAGGACCGGCCACAACCGTCCTGATTGTCGCGATGCGAATAAAAGACCCTCTACAACAGCGCCCACCTACCACGCCGCGGCGCACCTCCCACGAACTACACGACAGTAAGTCGGTTGCACGTGACCAGCGAGAATGGCATTGGCATGCTCGTTCCCCGGGCTAAATTCTCTACAGAAACCTCAAAAGCGGTCGATTCTGATTTCTCAGTTCCCGCATTGAACTGGAATAGGCGATTGCCATGTCGAAACGCGTCGATGCGGCGATGAGGTCGACCCCATTTTCTCGCCCACTACCAATCGCAAAGCCATGAAAAACGATACCCGTGCGTTACCGCCAATAGACAAGGCGCCATCTAAGTCGTTGACCAAAGTCCTGGGGCAGAGCGAGCACGTCAAGGACCTCGTCGAGGAATGCGCGGAGGAACTGACTTCGGTCAATGTCCTTCTCAAGCAAGAGCTCGCGGATCGCGACCCGGTGCCGGGCCTTCAAAACGCCCTCCATAAAAGCGACGCCGTCGAAGGCAAAGTGCAATATGCGGCTGACCAGCTGTCGGTCGTGAATCAGGCGTTGGAGGCTGAGGTCAGAGAGCGGCATGTACTGGAACATCGATTGACGGCTGTCACAGAAGAGGGGGATGCGGCTCGGCATGCCGCCATACATGATCCTTTGACTGGCATGCCGAACCGCGTGCTGTTCAAAGACCGACTGGACCATGGATTAGAACAGGCAAAACGCCATGGAAGGAATCTGGCGTTGATGTTCGTAGATCTGGATGAATTTAAAAACATCAACGACTCATATGGACACGACGTCGGCGACAGTGTGTTGCAAACGATTGCGACGCGTCTCATGGCCAATACGCGCGGCGAAGATACTGTCAGCCGCCATGGCGGCGACGAGTTTCTATATCTCCTGATGGAGATCTCAGACGAACAACACATCGCGCTGATCGCAAAAAAAATTGTCCAGGCGATTCAAGCGCCATGCGATATTCACGTACGTGACCTCAACATCAGCCTCAGTATAAACGCGAGCATCGGAGTCTCCATCTTCCCAAAAGACGGCACCACTGGAGAGACCTTGCTCGCAGCTGCGGATAAGGCGATGTACACGGCCAAACGCAACAAAGCCGAATATTCATTCGCACAGTAGGTGCGTTGC
>JBDTMS010000210.1:0-6884 GCA_039934195.1 Betaproteobacteria bacterium | reverse complement strand
TCCTTGTGCGAGAAGATCGGCCAGATCGAAGGGGAAGCCGACGATTCGCTCGATGTCGGTCTGGCGAAATTACGCAGCAGAGTGCGCGCCGGCGAGATCGATACGCTCGGCTACATCGATCGCAAAGAGCTCTACGAGCTCATCGAAAACGTCGTCGACCGTTGCGATGACGTCGCTAACGCTTTGCAGGCCATCACTGCCAAACACGTATAACGCTGCCGCGGCGCGTTAGAAAGACACAAGGAACGATGGACGCTGCCGCACTCACCCTGCCGATCTTGATCGGCCTCATCGCCGTTGCGCTGCTATTCGATTTCCTCAACGGCCTGCACGACGCGGCGAACTCGATTGCAACGGTAGTCTCCACTCGGGTGCTGCGCCCTCACCTCGCGGTAATTTGGGCTGCGTTTTTCAACTTCATCGCGTTCGCAGTGTTCGGCCTGCATGTCGCGCAAACGCTGGGCACCGGCATCGTCTTCACCGGTGTGATCGACGCCGGCGTGATCTTCGGCGCGTTGACCGGTGCGATCGTCTGGAATGTCGTGACGTGGCAGTTCGGTCTGCCGTCGAGCAGCAGCCACGCGCTGATCGGCGGTCTGATCGGTGCGGGCATGGCAAAGGCGGGATTGCACGCAGTCGTCTGGGGCGGTCTGGGAAAGGTTATCGCCGGCATCGTGTTGTCCCCGGTCTTGGGATTCATACTGGCGCAGTTGCTGGTGCTGATCGTCCGCTGGTTCGCGGTGCACTCGTCGCCCTATACCGTGGACCGGCGATTTCGGATTCTGCAACTGTTTTCCGCTTCGCTTTATTCGCTGGGTCACGGCGGCAACGATGCGCAGAAGACCATGGGCATCATCGCGGTGCTGCTCTACTCCCAAGGCTACCTCGGCGGCACATTCTATGTGCCGTTCTGGGTGGTCATGTCTTGCCAAGCCGCGATGGCGTTCGGCACGCTGTTCGGTGGTTGGAAAATCGTGCATACGATGGGCTCGCGCATTACGCACTTGAAACCGATCCAGGGATTTTGCGCGGAAACCGGCGGTGCCATTACGCTGTTTCTCGCGACCGGCCTCGGCGTTCCGGTGTCGACAACACACACGATTACCGGCGCGATCATCGGCGTCGGCGCTGCGAATCGAACCGCCGCGGTGCGCTGGCAAGTCGCGCAGAGAATCGTCGCGGCCTGGGTGATCACGCTGCCTGCCGCAGCGATCATCGCCGCGGTTGTCTACAAGCTGACGCGGTTGCTCTAGCCGACATGCAAATGCGTGTCCGTCAGCGCCGGTGAAAAGCCCGGCGGTTATACTGGAGAACCCTTAAAGTTAGTATAACTGCGGTCGCCAGGTAGCTTAAGTTATACTAGAAAACTAAGAATCATAGTATAACTCCATGGCCCGATTCGTCGAGCTCTCGCTCACGGCTCAAACTGCCTATTCGCAACTTTTCGACGTCACGCAGGCGTGGGAGCTTGCACGATCGGTCGCGACCCTCCACGGCTCATTTGCCAGTAAGACGGTCAAGGGACGCCGGTATTGGTACTTCCAGTTCACGGACCTCTCGCGAACACTGCGGCAACTCTATGTCGGTCCGGACTCAGACCGGGTCCGCGAGTTGATCTCGGAAGCGAGGCAAACGCGGCCGGAACCGATCCCCGCTTTGGCGCGATCGGCAGTAGCGCTTGGGTGTGCCGCACTGCTGTCGCGGCACTATCGGGTGATTCGGCGGCTATCGGAATACGGATTTTTCCGCACTGGCGGTGTCTTGATCGGTACACATGCTTTTCTCGCGTACGCAAACCTTTTCGGAGTGCGGTGGGGAGATGCTTCGCGTACCCAGGACGTCGATTTCGCGCATGCGGGAAAGAATCTTGCCGTTGCGCTGCCGTCCTCGGTGCAGGTTGATACGCGCGGCGCGATCGAGTCATTGGAGATGGGCTTACTACCGATCACCCGTCTGGTCGCGAAATCGGAAGCGACTTATTTGAATCCGAAAGATCCTGAGTTTCGCTTGGATTTTCTCACTACGCTACACCGCAATAAGGAACAGCAGTACCACCATCGGCAGCTCGGGATAACGCTGCAACCATCGAAGTTTATGGAGTACCTATTGGAGAATGTCGGCCAGGCCGCCGTGTTCTCCGATGAGGGCTCAGTAGTGGTCAACATTCCGCATCCGGCGCGCTATGCATTGCACAAGTTGCTGGTGTATGGCGAGCGGACCGGATCGTTTCTGCAAAAATCGCGCAAAGATCTGTTTCAAGCCGCTGCGCTGCTGGAGGTGATGCGGCTGCGGCGGGCCTGGGAAATCGACGAAGCGTGGTCCGATCTCATCGGCCGCGGGAAAGGCTGGTCGACGAGAGCGAAGCAAGGCCTGGATGCATTGGCCGAGCTCGCGCCGGACCTGGACGCGAAGACCTGGTTGAGGTTTCCTAAAGCTCGGCGGCGGATCGCTCGACCTTAGAGAATCGCCAAATCGTCCTGGAGATTGTGACGACTGCCGCCATGGATATCGCAAGCGGGCAGCTTCAACCGCTCGCTTGCGACCGTCGAAGCTTAACTGCGCAGCTTGCGCACCATTACGAAACCCATCAAGCCTAAACCGAGAAACGCATACGAGCCCGGTTCCGGTACGGCTCGCACGGGCCCAGCGACGGTTCCGACCACATCGAGATCGTAGCCACCGCCCGGTAGGGGATTGGTCGTATCGCGTGAAAATCCATCGGTGACGTAGTCGGCGACACCATCGATTGCGCCGGTAGCAAAAATACGAAAGCCGTCGATGTGTTTGTCGGCGCCGAAGTTGCCGGTGCCCGGACCCACGTGCGTCCAGCGAACTGCAGTGCCGCCGCTGAGTACGTCCGCAGTCCAATCGAGGTTGATCTGGTTTAAATCGATACCCGAGCCGCCGGATGGAAAGTCGGTTGAGACGGGGCCGAACGCAGCGGTGACGCCATACAAGCCCGTCACCGTGATCGTCGTCAGGTTCGTATCGTCGGTCGCCACCGGAAAGATGGAGTAATTGTCGAGCGGTTGTATCGTGACATCATAGGTCCATTCGTTAGCGCTGGTCTGGCTGCCGGTGAGCAGCACAGCTTGCGATGTCAGCGGCACGAGAACGAGTGCGAGTAAAGATAAAAATTTGGCGGCTTGCACGTGAAGATCTCCTGGAAAGTTAGATGAAGCGAGGCGGAGATTGCCACGCGACGCCGAGCGATTGGATTGCGCCAAAGATATACCGCACGGTCAGTCCCGAATGGCGCCCGGCATGCCATGACTGTGAAACGGCGCGGCGAGCAACATGCAGCAGCGAATCTGCTCAGAGATAACCACGTCGTGGTACTTGCTGAGGAGACGCCGTGATATTTGCGGGATGACGTGCCGTGATACTTGCGTGAGGAATAGCTGCGATAGTGCTCGATAGCCTCTGTGCTCTGGTTAAACCGGTTCTGCCCTCGCCATCTTGCGGTTGGATTTACGCCGGTGGCCGCGCAGAATTCGAGCATGTTCCCCAGTCGCTTCTTACGCGCAACTTAAGATGCGGGCCTGCATGCCGCTTTGCGATAACGAGCAATACGCGAACGGAGTACGGTCTGGCTCATCTAACCGGATCCCCCGACCGTATAGTTCGTGGTCGTATACAAAACTTTCAGGTGCACACTATGTTGAATCGTCGCCAATTCGCATTCGGCCTCTCCGGGATATTCATCGCAACCGGCCTCATCGCCGCAGGCAAAGAGCGCAGCGTTGTCGTCCCGCTGAACAAATCGCCGGCGCAGTGGAAGGCCTTGCTCCCCGCGGATCGTTATGCGGTGTTATTCGAAGAGAACACCGAGCGGCCGAATTCCAGCTCGCTCAATCACGAAAAGCGCGCCGGGACCTTCGTATGCTCAGCGTGTTTCCTGCCGTTGTTCGATAGTGCGCACAAGTTCGATAGCGGCACGGGCTGGCCGAGCTTCTGGGATGCGCTACCGGGCGCCGTGGAAACCAAGCGAGACTTCAAGCTGATTTGGCCGCGTACCGAATATCATTGCGCGCGCTGCGGCGGCCATCAGGGACACCGCTTCGACGACGGACCGCAGCCGACGGGTCTGCGTTATTGCAACAACGGCCTCGCGCTGCAATTCGTGGCAGCGGGCGAGGCCCTACCGGTGCTCAGGACATGAAAATAATTTTGGTAGTGGCGGCGTTCATCGCGGCGTCGGCGGCATTTTCTCTTCAGGCGGCAGATCAACCGGCGCGCGCTGCGGCGCCTGCGGCTGTTCCGGGTGCAACGGCAATTTTCGCGGGCGGATGCTTCTGGTGTGTCGAGGCAGACTTCGAGAAGCTGCCCGGTGTGCTGTCTGCCGAGTCGGGCTACACCGGCGGTCAACTGCCCAATCCAACCTACGATCAGGTCAGTCACGGCGGCACGGGCCACGCAGAGTCGGTACGCATCGTGTACGACCCGCAGAAGGTGACCTACGAACAGTTATTGGATTATTTCTGGCATCACGTCGACCCGACGGTGAAGGATCGCCAGTTCTGCGACGTCGGCTCACAGTACCGCACGGCAATCTACTATCAGGGCGAGGCGCAGCGTGCTGCAGCAGAGGCGAGCAAAGCAGCGCTGGAAAAAAGTGGGAAGCTACCGCATGTTTACACGGAAGTCGTAGCGGCGAGCACGTTTTATCCGGCCGAGGAATACCACCAGGACTATTACAAGAAAAACCCGATCCGCTATCGCTACTATCGCTCGAGTTGCGGCCGTGACGCGCGCGTTAACGAAGTGTGGTCGGCCGCGAAGCATTGATCGTTGTAGGCGGGCATTAGAAGTTCGGCGTCCACGCTTGGCGTCAACGCAAGGTCCTATGCCGATTTCGTCTAAGCTTGCTTGGTTGTTAAGCGCGCTTCGCCACGGGCGTGCTCGCGCCGCTGCGTGAGGCCGAGCAATTCTGCAACGCGAAGCACTTCACGCTTTTCTTCGTCGTTCAGCCGATTGACGGGCGGCACCGACCTGCCGCAGTCGACCCCGAGTCGTTCGGACAACACTGCTTTGCACACGTCGGACATCGCAAAGAACATCCAAACTAAGTCCACGTACTTGCGCGTCTCGTTTTGCAGCGCTTGTGCGCGACCCATGTCGCCCGCTTTCCACGCGCTGTAGAGCTCGGCGTAGTGCCAAGGCGCAACCGACAAGGGCGCATCGACGGTCCCCACCGCGCCCATGGTCAGCGCAGGCAGCGGGAATGCGCCGTTGCCGGAAAAGCAGATCAAACCCATGTCCGCAAAAATTCGGATGTCGGCAAAATTCGGCGCCGAATGCTTGAGCCCTTTCAGCGTTGGAATCGCGCGGACGAATTTCTCCATCAGCGCGGGCACCGTTTCGACCTGCGTCAGCTGCGGCAGGTTGTAGACGAAAAACGGTAGATCTCCGGCGGCGTCCGCTACGGCCTTGTAGTGTTCGATGCGAGCGCGCTCGCTGCTCGGAAAGAAAAACGGCGGCAGGCAACAAACCGCATCGCAACCCGCAGACTTCGCGGTTTTCGCGGCTTTCACCGCGCTCGCCGTGCTGATTGCGCCGACGTGCATGATCGCCAGTGCGCGATCCTTGCAGACCTCGGCGGAGATGCGCGCCACGGCGTCGCGCTGATCGTCGGTGAGGATCGGGCCTTCGCCGGTCGTCCCGGCCATCCAGAATCCATTTGCACCATGAGCGATATTGTCTTCGAGCAGCGCGCGCAGCGCCTTCTCGTTGATGCGACCATCTTCGGTCACCGGGGTGGGTGGCGCCGGAAACATGCCTTTGAATTCGAGCTTCATGATGCGGTTCGCCTTGTGTGGTAGCGCCAAGATGTAAAAATGTGGGTCTGCGGCTTTCGACTTATACCAAACCCCTTCACGCTTGCGCAACGCCGGAACACGATGCCCGCCGACGTCTGGATAGATATCCAGCAATGCTCTATAGTCACGCGGTGATCGCGACTCCCATATTCGACCGCCTAAACGCCGCGCAACGCGCCGCCGCGCGCTTCGGCGGGCGCGACGAGCAAGGTGCGTTCGCTGCCGGCCCTCTGCTCATCGTCGCCGGCGCCGGCACCGGCAAGACCAATACGCTCGCGCATCGCGTTGCGCATCTGGTGCTAGAAGGGGTGAGCCCGCAGCGTATTCTGCTGCTCACGTTTACCCGGCGAGCGGCGGAGGAAATGACGCGCCGTGCGCAGCGCATCGTCGCGGCCGTGCTGGATGAGAAGGCTGCTGGCGACGCGCGCAATCGGATGCCGGTCCCAGCCGCTGCGGTGAAGCTGCCATGGTCCGGGACGTTTCATTCGCTCGCGAATCGATTGATTCGCCGTCATGCCGCGCGTGTCGGCCTCGATCCCAGTTTCAGCGTGCTCGACCGCGGCGATGCGGCCGACCTGATGGACGTTGTGCGCCACGAGCTTGGTTTCTCGAAGTCGAAGCAGCGGTTTCCACGCAAGGATGTCTGCCTCGCGATCTATTCGCATCGTGTGAATGCGCAACGGCCATTGGCCGATACGCTGGCAGGCGCATTTCCGTGGTGCGCGCAGTGGGAAAAGGAGCTGACTCAGCTCTATCGTACTTACATCGATCGTAAGCTGGCAAATCAGGCGCTCGACTACGACGACCTGCTGCTGTACTGGCACGCGATGGCCCAGGACCCCGCACTCGCTGCGGAGATGAGCTCGCTGTTCGACCAAATATTGGTCGATGAGTATCAGGACACCAACGCTTTGCAAGCCGAGATTCTGTATGCGCTGCGACCATCCGGCGCGGGCGTCACCGTGGTCGGCGACGATGCGCAATCGATCTATTCGTTTCGCGCTGCGACGGTCGAGAACATTCTGAATTTTCCGTCGTCGTTTGCGCCGGCGGCGAACCTGATCA
>JBDTMS010000209.1:0-6902 GCA_039934195.1 Betaproteobacteria bacterium | reverse complement strand
TCTGCTTCGAGCACTCATGGATAGGGCGAACGCGAGAGTTCACTGAGTGATGTAACCCCGGCGTAACCCCGGAAATGCGAAGAGGTTAGGCATCGATCCTAATCCTTTGTTTTATTGGTGGCGAATCAGGGATTCGAACCCCGGACCAAAGGATTATGATTCCTCTGCTCTAACCACTGAGCTAATTCGCCACGCCTGCGATCACAGGGGTCGAAAGCGTACTGAGCGCGCCTCCGCATGTCAAGGCTGAGCGTCGCGCAACCGAAGCGCGAAATCAGAACGTTATCGATAGCTTCGCGTCCAAGCAAAACATGCAAACCAATGACTTCGATGTGATCATCGTCGGCGGTGGCCTGGTCGGATTGACCGCCGCACTGGCTCTATCGCGTTCCGCGTTGAAAGTCGCGCTGGTTGAAAAGGATGCTGCACCGGTTGCGGTGAGCACCGACTGGGACGCTCGCGTATTTGCAATAAGCCCGGCGAGCGAAACCCTGCTGCGCAGCTTAGGCGTCTGGCCGGCTGACGATTCGCGCCTGACCGCGGTAACGCAAATGCAGATCTTTGGCGACCGTGCGGGCAGCAAGCTGCAGTTCGATGCGCAGGATGCGCACGTCGGCCGGCTGGCGACAATCGTCGAAAACTTGCAACTCGTCCGGTCTCTGCATCAGGCAATAGAGGCAACGCCGATTGAGATATTCCGGCCGGCGCGTTGCGAAGCAGTGGAATTTCAATCCGCCGCCGCGGTTCTGCAGCTGCAAGATGGACGTAGTCTACGGGCAAAGTTGCTGGTCGCCGCCGATGGCGCAGACTCCTGGCTGCGTCAGCACAGCGGTATCGATGCGGCAAATATCGACTACGAGCAAACGGCGGTCGTTGCCAATTTCGAGACGACACTCCCGCACCGCGGGACCGCATTCCAATGGTTCGGTAGTAACCCAAACCTGAGGTCCGGTAGTAGCGCAAACCTGGGGTTCGGTAGTAACCCAAACCTGAGGTTCGGTAGCGACCCAAACCTGGGGTTCGGTAGGGACCCAAACCTGGGGTTCGGTAGTAACGCAAACATGGGGCTCGGCAGTAACGCAAACTTAGAATCCAGCACTGGCGTAGAGGCAGAGCTCGGCGGCGACGCGCAACGCAGCGAACGCGATGTGCATCCTGCGCACCAAGGCGTGTTGGCACTGCTGCCGCTGGCGGGCAATCGCGTATCGATGGTATGGGCGCTCGACAACGCGCGCGCCGGGTTGCTGCTGGCCGCCCCTGCAGATACGCTGTGCGGAGCGGTGAGGTCAGCCTCGCACGCCGCGCTCGGCGAGCTCAAATGCATCACAACGCCGGCTGGCTTTTCGCTGCGATTGGTGCGAGCGGCGAAGCTCGCGCTGCCGCGCCTTGCCGTGGTGGGGGACGCCGCGCATAATCTGCATCCGCTTGCAGGGCAGGGCGTAAACTTGGGTTTCGCGGATGTGCAAGAGCTGAGTGCCGTACTCGGTGCCCGCGGTCCCGAGCACGATGTTGGCGCGCTCCACCTTCTGCGCCGTTACGAGCGAGCTCGGCGCGAACAGATTCTCGCGATGACTATCGTTACGCATGGTCTGCAACGATTGTTCGACAGCGCCGTCTCGCCGCTTGCATGGATACGCAACGCGGGTCTCAATCTGACCAATCGCTTGGCGCTGGTCAAAGTCTTATTGATCAAGCAGGCTTTGGGCGCACCGATCTACCCCAACTGAGGATTCTCATGCTGAAACGATTTCTATCCGTCGCTGCCGTCGGCCTGTTACTGGTGAGTGCCGTTGCAGGCGCAGACGAGGCCACGATTCGCAAAGCGGCGGCGGCGAAATTTCCCCGCGCCAACGTACAGTCGGTGACCAAGCTGCCTTACCTAGGGCTGTACGAAGTCGTCGTGAGCGGCGAGATTCTCTACGCCGATGAGAACTTCGATTACATCATCTACGAAGGCAACATTATCGACACCAAGAACGACCGCAACTTCACCGAGGAGCGTAAGCGCAAGCTCACCTCGATTCCGTTCGAAGAGTTGCCGCTCGATCTCGCAATCAAAAAAGTAAAGGGTAAGGGCGAGCGCAAGGTCGCGATCTTCACCGACCCGGATTGCCCGTTCTGCAAACGCATCGAGCAGGATCTGACCAAGGTCGATAACGTGACGATCTATTATTTCTTATATCCGATCGACAGTCTGCATCCGCAGGCGACCGAGAAAGCAAAGAAGATCTGGTGCTCGGCCGACAAGCTGAAAGCCTGGGACGACTACATGCAGAAAGGCACGGCGCCGACGGCTGCCGCGAGCTGTGACAACCCAGTTGCCAAACTGACCGAATTCGGCGGCAAGCGCGGCATCAACGCTACGCCAACCTTGGTGTTCGCCAACGGCGAGCGCGTGCCCGGCGCGATTTCATCCGCGCAGATCGAGAAGTTGCTGGGGACGCCGACCCCGCCGAAGTCCAATTAGCCGCCGCTGGAAGTAACACGCACGACGGCGCATATGAGCGCGAACGCTAAGCTGACATTCGCGCTCATTGCTTCTGCGGCGCTGCATTTTTCGCTGATCTACGGCATCGGCATCGGCGCAGCTCGCAGTGTCCGCAGCGTGCCGCTGCAAATAGAGTTGACCACCAGCCCGATGCGCGACGGGGGCACGTCGCAATCTTCGCCCGGAAAAGTTGCCGCACGTGCGCATGCTATCGCGCCCCGGTCCAGCGGCGCACCGATCGCTGCGCCGGCCGTTGTACAGAGCGCGCGTGATACGGCGACCGGCCTAAATCAAGCCGCCGATTCGATGCCCGCGGCCGCCCCGCCCCTGAGAATTCGGGAAGACGACATGCTGCCGAAAGCAGACGTCCCGCTGCTCGTCGATCCAACCTGGTACGAAGCTAAAGAACTCGATCGCTACCCGGCGATGTTGAAGCCGGTGCAGCCCGCCTATCCCGCGCTCGCAGCATTACAAAACGTTTCCGGGCTCGTGACTTTGCTTTTGCGAATAGATGAAACGGGCGATGTGCGCGATGCGAACGTGGTCTCCGCGCAGCCGGAAGGCTATTTCGAGGACGCCGCGTTGCAGGCGATCGAGAACGCGCGGTTTTCGCCCGGTCAGCGCGATGGAGTGCCCGTGCGCAGTCAGCTGATCATCAAATTGCGATTCGCGCCCGCGATACAGAAATCCGACGCCGATCGCTCGTAAGCCCACCCCACGTCAACTCCGCTCAACCGCGAATCAATTCGGCGCAGCGAGCGAGAAGCCCAGCGGGAGCAGCACCCACAGGCGGCCGGCCTGTCGCATCCGGCCGGCAAGAGCGCCCGCATCATCCCCCGATCCCCAGAAGAAATCCGCGCGCACCGCGCCCTTGATTGCGCCACCAGTGTCTTGCGCCATAACGAGGCGGGTGAGCGGCTCGGTCGAATTCGGCGCTGTGGTGCTAATGAATACCGGTGCGCCGAGTGGGATAGCGCGCGGATCGATTGCGATGCTGCGCCCCGCGGTGAGTGCGACGCCGAGTGCCCCGGTCGGGCCGTCGTTGTCGGCGATCTGCTCGCGAAAGAACACATAGCTCGCATTGCTGTTGAGCAGCTCCGGCAGTTTGTCGGGATTGCGGCTGCCCCAACTCTTGATCCCTTGCAGCGAAGCTTGTTCGAGCGCCAACTCGCCGCGCTCGACCAGTAAGCGTCCGATCGAGCGATAGGGGTGGCCATTCTGTTCCGCGTAGCTGAGTCGGATCACTTCGCCATTTTCGAGAATGATCTTGCCGGAGCCCTGGATCTGCAGAAAGAACAAATCAACCGCATCGTCTACCCATACCAGCTCGCGACCGATGACACCCTTGCCTTCTTCGATTTCGCTGCGCGTGTAGTAGGGGACGACTTTGCGTCCGTCGATGCGGCCGCGCAGACGGTAGTTCTTGAGCTCCGGATAGACGCTGCCGAGATCGATCACCAGCAAGTCATCCGGAACGCCGTAAACGGGGAAGCGGAACGACGTGCTCTGGCGCCGGCTGCCGCGCATGATCGGTTCGTAGTAGCCGGTGACCAGACCCTGCGATGTTCCATCTGCATTGACCACGCTGTGCGGGCTCAGATGCGTCTCGAAGAACTGCCGCAGCGTTGCTTCATCGCGCAGGGTGAGGCCGGCTGCGTCGGCGCACACCGCACGCCACTCGAGGCGGGCCCGCAGCCCGATGCAGCTGCGTAAAAAAGCAGCGAATGCATCGCTGGCGGAATCGCCGTTCCAGCCGGGCAGATCGCTCCATGCGGCTGGTTTGAGATTGTTTGCCCATGAGAGCGGCGGCAATGGTGCTGGCGGCGTCGGCTCGGGCGCGGGCACAACAACCGGTGAAGGTTCGGCGCAGGCCGGCGGGCAGCTCGCTGGCACGGTCGGTCTGCTCTTCGGTACACTCGCGCAGCTACTCAGCAATAGCGCCACCCCCATCAAGCCGGCCAGCGCGGCGAGTGACCGCTTCTTACCTATATCCGAAGGATTCATGAACAAACGATTATCTCTAAGCGAAGCTCTACGCGATCGCATCGGCTCGGCAACTGCGAGAGCGAACCGATGATTTGGTTTCTCATCGAAATCGGCGTCGCGCTGACACTCTTGGTTCTCATCGTCTGGTGGACGATGCCGCGTCGTAAAAAGGGTGAAGACGACAATCAACCGCCGCGGTAATGCGCAGAGCAGACGATTACAGCGCAGAGCAAGATTCTCGCAGCGCGGAGTCTTACGATCACCGCGCGGACGTCATGCGCCGTTAGTTTACTTGAAGCATGCAAGGACGATCGGCGCGATCGGCTGCCCCAGGCCGTAACGATCGGTCTAGTGCAAGACGCGCGGGATGCTCAGCGTGAACTCCGGGATCGCGGCCACGAATTCGACGCCGTCTTCTCCCATCATCTGGTAGGTGCCGCGCATGGTTCCCACCGGCGTTGCGATGGCAGTGCCGCTGGTGTACTCGAAGCTTTGTTCCGGCTTCAGGCTAGGCTGCTCTCCGACCACGCCCATGCCGCGCACTTCTTGGATGCGGCTGTTGGAGTCGGTGATGATCCAATGGCGGCTCACCAGTCGCGCGCCCACGGTACCGGTATTGCGGATCGTGATGGTGTAGGCGAAAACGTAGCGGCCCGCCTCTTCGTCGGATTGCTCCGGCACGTAAGTCGACTGGGCCTGCACCGTAATCTCGTAGCGCTTGTCGTCTGACATCGGGGCATTGCACACGATTTCGGTGCCGGTGACAAGCGATCGTGCTGCGGGAATGCAGCTACAATCGATCTCATCGCAGTCATCGCTGCTTCTAGTTACAGACTCATGACGGCCCAAACACGCAGCCATCGTATTGCCGCCAGCATTCTCTCCGCCGACTTCGCACGCCTGGGCGAAGAGGTGAAAGCCGTGATCGCCGCCGGCGCCGACGCCATTCACTTCGACGTCATGGACAATCATTACGTGCCCAACCTGACGATCGGTCCGATGGTGTGCGAAGCAATTCGTCCGGTCACCGACGCATTCATCGATGTGCACCTCATGGTAAGCCCGGTCGATCGCATTGCGCCCGATTTCGCCAAGGCCGGCGCAAACCTCATCAGCTTTCATCCCGAGGCATCGGGCCACGTCGATCGCACCGTACATCTGATCAAGGACGCCGGCTGCAAGGTCGGCTTGGTGCTCAATCCCGCTACGCCGCTCGATTGTCTTGACTACATACTGCCCGAGCTCGATCTGGTGTTGATCATGTCGGTCAATCCAGGCTTCGGCGGCCAGAAATTCATCCCCTACGCGCTGGATAAATTGCGCGCGGTGCGTGAACGCATCGATCGTCTCGATCGCGAAATCTGGCTCGAAGTCGATGGCGGAATCAAAGTCGACAACATCGCTATAGCCGCACGAGCCGGTGCGGATACGTTCGTCTCGGGTTCTGCGATCTTCTCCAGCGGCGATTATGCGGCGACGATTGCGACCATGCGTGCCGAGCTGGCGAAGACGTAGCATTGCGCCGATCGCGCTGGCTCGTAACGCCACGTCGCTCTTGCCGAATATTTCCAGTCCACGTCTATTTCCAGTCCACGTCGTCCATCTTGAAAGGTAATCGCTGTGCCTGAAAACGTCGGCCTTACCGCGCCGATAAAAGCCGTCGCGTTCGATCTCGACGGGACGCTGCTCGACACCCTGCCCGACATCGCAGAAGCGGGCAATCGAATGCTGGCCGATCTCGGGCGTGCAAGCGTCGATCAGCACGTTGTGCGTGGGTTCATCGGCAACGGAATCGCGCAACTGACCAAACGGCTCCTCACCGGCGAGATGAGCGGCGAGCCGCCGGCCGCATTGTTCGCCGAAAGCTTCGCGCATTTTCAGCGCCACTACCGCGACACCCTGACGTTGCGCAGCAGGCCGTATCCGCACGTGATCGAAAGCCTAACGCGCTTGACCGACCTCGGATTGCCGCTCGCGTGCGTCACCAACAAAGCCGAGTCGTTCACCGTCCCCCTGCTCGATGCAACCGGCCTGCGGCGATTCTTCGCGCTGGTGTTGAGCGGCGACAGCCTGCCGCTCAAAAAACCGGACCCGTTACCGTTTCTACATTGCGCGCAGCAGCTCCGCGTGCGACCCGCCGAGCTGCTGGTGATCGGCGATTCGGCGAACGATGTGCTCGCCGCGCGAGCAGCGGGTTGTCCGGTATTTTGCGTGCCGTACGGATACACCGAGCGAGACGTGCGCGATCTAAAATGCGATGCTATAGTCGGCCACCTAGGCGAAGCGGTTGATTTGATAGCCGGTGTATTGGCAAAAACAACGTAATGGCCAAGTCGTGATGCCCGCGCGTGTGATGCCTACGTTGGTGATGCCTACGTTGTGATCCTACGCATGTGTTGCATTTTGGCGGGTCGTAAATCCCGCCGAC
>JBDTMS010000208.1:0-6907 GCA_039934195.1 Betaproteobacteria bacterium | reverse complement strand
GGAGTGCGCAGCGACCAGCCGGATATCGGCAGGCGACACTCCGAAACTATCGGCGCCATAGTGGTAGACCGAGGCTGCAGGCTTGAGCTCTCGGACAGCGTCACGGAGAGAAGCTTGTCCAGATGCGGCGCAATACCCGAATTGGCATGGCACACCGGGTGAACAGAACCACTTCGCCTCCGGCGTGCCTCGACCCGAGCTATAACTGAATCTGGTGTCAGGCCTCTGCGTGAGCTTTTCCCCCGCTGCCTAGGTTATGCGACCTCAATGGCCTCTCAGCCGTCGGGCAGCGGTTCGACCGGCGGCGCCGCGTGCGGAGCCATAACGCTCGCCCTCTTGCGCTGCCAGCCGAAGAGCAACGGTTTTCTCGTATAGCGGGGCAATTGCGCGGCGCCCACCTGAGTGATGCGAAAGATCACGATTTTCGCGGCTGCGAGTACCGGCACGGAGAGAAATATGCCGGCTACGCCAGCCAATTCTTCCCCCGCGAGCAAACCGAATAGTACGATCAGCGGCGAGATCTCAACCCCATCGCTCATCAGATAGGGATTCAACACGTAATCCTGGAACACTCGGTACAGGACGATAAATCCAACCAGCCAGAGGAGATGATCGTAACCACTTAAGCCAGCCACTACGATGCAGATGATTGCTGCGGCAAGCGGGCCGATCACCGGGATAAACTCCAGCGCGCCTGCGATACTCGCCAGCAGAAGTCCATAGGGCACGCCGACTAGACTGAAGAAGGTCGAATAAACAACTATCGTTGCAAGCGCCAGAATGAGTAGCGCGCGGATGTAGCGGCCCAACAATGCATCGAGATCATCGACAATTGCGGCCGACACAGTGGTGTATCGCTCCGAGGGTATCCAGCGCAGAAATTGGTCGCGCAGCCCGGCGCCGTCTTTAATGAGGAGAAACGCGAGAATAGGAATCAACACAATGTATAACGCGTTACTCGCCACCAAAACGACGCCCTGACCGAATTGTCGCGCCATCGGCAGTGCGTAGCTCGTACCGGATTCGACCTGCGAGCGTACGAGATCGAGCACGCGCGCGCGATAAGGTTCGAGCCAGTGCGGCAGCGGCAGCCGATCGGTGATGTGAGTGTCGCGCGCCAGTGCCGGAAGTTGCTCCGTGAGATGCGCGGCCTGCTCAACGATCGACGGACCGACCAGAAAACCAAGTCCAATGATGCAGCCCACGATCAACATGAAAACGACGATCGTCGATACGGTGTGCGAGACACGGCGGGGCGTGAATCGATGCAAGTAGCGGACAAGTGGGTAGACCATGTATGAAAAAAACACCGCCAGCACGAAGATAAAAAGCGTCTTGCGTACCGCGTAGATAGCGTAAAGCGCCAGTGCGACCAGACTCACGGTCCACGCAAACTGGGCAGCGCGGCGATCAAATCCCAACATGGACTAAACCTCGGAGAATGCTTGGTGGAACCCGGCGCGCAAAGTTGTCGGACGCCACGGCGCGGTGACGCACAGCTTCGCGAAGCAAACCTCTTCAAGCGTTGGGCGCGAAGACTACGATATTACTCTACGAAGCTTCGCTGCGAATCGATCCAGTGGGTTGACGAGGGGAGGGGAGCAGAACTCAATGAGCGGTGCGAGTAACTCACGTCAGGCCGGTAAACATGCGCCGTCGTGACACGGAAAAATAGCAAGGCGCGTCTGGGTTGGCTTATGAGGCGCAAGCTGCGACGAGCGCACGTCGACCAGCTAAGCACGCATATCTACCCTTCTGCAGTTCAGCGCGTATCGCCAACTTCGATCCTGTACCCGAGCACGAACTTATCGAGCTCGGCGCGGACCGCTCGCTGCAAATCTTGTGATGCGCTTCGTGGCATCACCGTCGCTTCGAGTCCGCGCTTGCCCCCAGGTTCGATCTTCACGCCGAGCAGCGTGTCGGCTGCGACACTCCTGAGCAACGGCTCGAGTACCCTTGCCGCAGCATCCGCACGCAGCGCAGGGCGGTAGATTTTGCCCACCGCCGTCATTGGCATCGCATCCACAACGTAAACGTTCTTGGGCCATGCCGGACGTTCGGTGATGTGATCTTTCGCGGCGGCCTTGATCTCATCTACGGTCGCAGTGCAGCCGGATGCAAGCGCGCTGTAGCAAGCGACAACTTCACCAGCGTAGGAATCCGGTTGACTCACTGCGACGGCCGCCGACACCGCGGGGTGGCGTTCGAAAGCAGCCTCGACCATTGTCGGGTCGATGTTGTGGCCGCCGCGAATGATCAGATCTCTCGCACGTCACGCGATGAACACCTTGCCTTGTCGATCGAAGTAGGCGAGGTCGCCGCTGTCGAGCCCGCCGTCGTAGAAGACATTCGCGTTTTGCGCGACGTCGAGATATCCGGGTGAGACATTGGGTCCGGAAACGAAGAGCGTGCCGCTTATCTGCATGGGTCCAAGCCGCGGATCTGCGACTGAAATATCGCGGCTACCTACTAATCTGTTTTGGTTCGTACTTGCGCAGCAACAAGGTAAGCAGCCCTTCAGGACCGTAGCTCAACCGGATTGAGTTCTCAGTGCCATTGACCGTGACGGCCGGGCCACCTAGCGAAAGCATCTGAGGCGTAAAGGTCTTCACCATTTCGCTTCCTGCGTGCGCTCCTGATCTGGTGAACACGATGATGTAGGTGTCTGCCGCATTCATGGAGTTTACGAAGACTGAGCCGGACAGTGCAGCCGTATTGTTGCGCTTGAAAGATTCGGCCGTGATCTGCCGCGTGACTTGGAAATTTTCGTCGAGCAGGAGCACTTCCGGACGGAACACGCTTGTCTTGCCTTCGCCTGCCACTGTTCCTTCACTCTCGATCGTCAGCAGCACGGGGCCGCTGAACGATGGCAGGCGTGCCGCGTGGAAGTAGCTTTTGCCGGTGCTGAACTCGAATGCAGAGCTGCCGGCGCCGAGCCGCACGGAATTAGGTTTGTCGAGCTCGAGCGGCACATATTTCAGCTGGGAATAAGCCGTGCAGCACACCGGCGCGCGTTCGAGCGTTGCAGCTTGCTCGCGCACGGGGGTCGCGCACGCGCAGAGGGCCAGGCTTGCGGCCGCAACTGCCAACCTTCTCATTTTAGATCGGCGGCGATCTGTGCGGCGATCTTTCGCGTCGCCTCCTTCAATCCTTTCACCGCTTTATCGGGATCGCTTGTGAGGGATTTGAAATCGACGAAAGAATACGAAGCATTCGGCGATATCTGTTCGCCGCCCTTAGGGATCTTGCCGTCTGTGATGAACACCTCGGTCGTATACAAAACAGTCTTCGTGCGCGCGTCCACCAATCGCACCGGTGCGAACAGAGTGGGCAGATACGGCGTGGAGGCGTATTGCGCGCGATACCCGGCCAGTGCAATCGCGACGTCGAGATACGCGTCGCATTTCGCCACGGGATAGTCCTTCAGAAACTCGGTTCGCGGACCTTTACCGCCGTCGACTGCGATCACCTCCATGCCGTTTTGGGCAAAAGCTTCGTTTAGCGCGATGGTCATCTCGTTGCCGAGCGCGAGGTGATGCACGAGGTCTTGATCACTGAACGTTTTTGTTTTGCTGCTTGTGTCAGCCGCCGCGATCAAACCGCCGACCAAGCCGAAACCCATTGTCGGATGCATCAGCATGCCGACTTCGTACTGAGCTGGATCCGGTACGGTAACGACCGCGATCGTTCTGATGCGCTCGTTCGCCATTTTGTTGTACGGTTGATTGGGAACGGTAGCGCAGCCGGAGGCGGCCAAAATCAGCAGAATCGCGAGATACCGGATCGTCATCACTTCCTCCTATGATTCGTCAGTACTCGCAAGCGACGCACATCGTGAGCACTGTGCACGTAATTTTCTTAGCTGCAGATAGTGACTTTCGTGCGCCAGCGCGAGTGCTGATTGATCGGCTCCCAATGAAGTTGATAACTTATCAACGGAGATGGGCCAGCGGCTAGGTAACGTTAGTTATAGACTCGCCGCCGCACGCCACGGTCTTTGGGGTGCCAAAGTGTGTGGTGGAAAGCCTGAGAAGCAGTTGTTACGCGTCTTTATCGCCGTTGGTCTACCGGCTCATCACAGCACGGGTCCGCTCCATTTTGTTTCGGACACAGGTCCAGCGGCCGTTCGGCCGAAACCGGAATGACGTAACGTACCCAGGCGTATTGTGCCGGCTCAACTTCCGCGCCGTGGGCTTGAGGAACACTGCCAATAGATCTCGCTAACAAAGTCGCCTTTGTCACCGGCGGTTCTGGCGGGATCGGTGGAACGATCGCCCGCGCATTGGCTGCGGCGGGCGCCGATGTCGCGATCAGCTATGGTGAGCGCGCGGATAGCGCACAAGCCATCGTCGCTGACATACAGACGATGGGACGACGCGGACTGTCCGTGCAACTCGATGGACTGCTTGGCGAACTGTGTGTGACGGGTCAGGCTTGAGAACATCCTAAGTTCCCTCCTTCCCACTTGCCATATCCTTCTGCATACCGACCGCGCAGCCGGCGGCGTTAGAATTCAGTGTATGTTTTCGAATACCCGAAGAACGTACACGATCGCGGCCGCGATCAGCGTGAATCCAATCACCCTGAATGCGATATCGAAGATTGCGCCGAGGAGCTTGAGCGCAATTACGATCCCACCCCCTGCCGCAGCACCGATGGCGGCCCACTTCAACACCAGCAACAAGTGCTGAGGACCGATAATGAGGCAAGCTGCCATCGCCGCTAAAATTCCGCCGAACGTCGCGCCCGATTTGATCGACCCCGTGAGTGAATTTGGAGTAATACGGCGTCGCGGCAGGGAAGGGTCGTAGCCAACCCTGTCCAAGGATTGGGCGTGTCGATCCGAACCGGCTAGCCTACGTGTCAACGACGTAAGGTCCGTCACAACGCCTGGATTCTCGTCGCTAAATCTTTCGTCGTCTGGCGGGTGCGACATACGCCCCTTTCGCTGGGAGTGTTGCAAACGGATTGCATCCTTCGCTCGGATAATGGCGAGAGTCAACCACGGCTATGCCGCCGCTCACAATCCCACCGATGAACGCTTTGGTAGCGATGCATGGCATGCCGCCGCGCACAGTGACGGTTGCCGTGAACGGCGCTGTCTGTTGCTCATCGTTGAACATTGCTTCCAATGGAACGCTCTCAATAGCTCCAGCATCTGCCGGTCGCGATATCGGCGGAGGATTGCGTCAGCATTACGCCATGATTTTAGCCGTCGCGCCGACCGTTCCTACGGCGCACTGGCTGAATGGTTTCCTGCGTATCCTGCGTTTTTCACGGTCATCGCGTGTAGCTCAGCGAGGACAACGTCCATCTTGCGGACGGACTCATGCAGATCAGCCTCTGCGATCGCCAGAGACAACGGTCTCTACATGCTGAATTTCGACGCGAATAGTGCTTGTCCCCGTGACGCAGCCGCGTTGATCCGAATCGCGCCGAAGTGGCGCGCGCCACTGTCTTCAGGTGTGGCCGGTTGAGCCGCGCGGCTCGGGCAGGTGCGGACGACGCGTTGTGCGTTCTAGACTTCGACTCGCAGCTGGCATGGAGAAGTACTGCCCGTCGCCGTGTTGCTGAACCTTGGACCTACAGCCTTACATTTTCCCGAATGGTCACTCATCATCAGGCTGCCACGTTCGCGCATTGCTTCAGCTCCCATCCTTTCTTCGGCGAGTTCAAGCAAAGGCTTAAGCTTATCTTCAGAAGCCCTGCACCGCCCCGACACTGCGCTCGATGAAGCGCGCGCCCGGGTGTTTGCTCGTACTCGACGCCACGCCGTCCCGTGCGTCGACAATCCCGGCGTTACGGCGTAACTGACCTAACCCTACGTTTTGCGTTGCCTATGCTTTGATATCGTCACAGCCTCGTGTGTGTCAGCGCGAACGATGTTGGTACGACGGCAACCCGACTGACGCACGGTATGCATGCGTGTATTCTCGCGGCTCACACTTCCGCGCTGCGAGCGCGGGGAACTGAATGCCAAAGGATCTCAAAGATAAAGTCGCATTTGTCACCGGTGGTTCTGGCGGTATCGGCGGGACGATCGCGTGCGCGTTGGCGGCGGCGGGCGCCGATGTCGCGATCAGCTATGGTGGGCGTGCCGATAGCGCGCAAGCCACCGTCGATGCAATGCAAACGATGGGGCGGCGTGGTCTCTCCGTGCAACTCGATCAACGCGACGCGACATCTATCGACGCAGCAGTGGCGAGCGTGGCAAGGCACTTCGGCCGGCTCGACATCCTGGTCAACAATGCGGCGTGGAATATCGGGATCCGGTTCCCCGATCTCGAGGCGTTGTCGGCAGAAATCTGGGATCGGGTGCAAGAGACCAACCTGCGCGGACCTTATCTGCTTGCGCGTGGCTGCGCTCCGCACCTGCGTGCTCACAAAGCGGGACGCATCGTCAACATCGCGTCGGTCGCCGGCCGTTTTCCAACCGGTAGCAGCATTGCTTATGCCGTCAGCAAAGCTGGCCTGATCCATCTCACCCACTGCCTCGCCGTCGCGATGGCGCCCGACATCGCGGTCAACTGCATCGCGCCTGGATTGGTGGAAGGCACGCAGATGGCGCAACGCCTGCCAGAAGAGATGGCGCAAAGAGCGCGACGCCAAGCGGTGCTGGGCCGCACCGCGAGCGCGCAGGACATCGCCGCGCAAACGGTATTGTTCTGTCAGGCCGATTCCATCAGCGGCCAGGTGATAGCGATCGATGGCGGCATGCCGGGCAGCATGCATTGAGCGGTAAAGACTGCGTCTAGCGCGTTCGCGGTGGATTCAACTTGCAGCTGCACCACTTGGATCGAAGGCCGGACATGGGGGTCTCTCTGGTCAGGAGGAAAGTACGACCTTACCTCTTACCGTAAACATTCGACCATGACCTATGCACAGATGGCGCTCTAGAGCTTTTTAC
>JBDTMS010000207.1:0-6936 GCA_039934195.1 Betaproteobacteria bacterium | reverse complement strand
TGGCGGTGTAGCCGAGCTCGGTGGTGCAAACCGGGGTGTAGTCTTTCGGATGCGAGAACAGAACGACCCAGCTATCTCCCGCCCATTCGTAGAAATTGATGGGGCCCTCGCTCGAGTCCTGCGTGAAGTCAGGGGCGACGTCGCCCAGACGCAAAGCTGCCATGGAAGTCTCCTTACTGTAGTAGCCCGGTCAGCCGAGTGCTGGCGGGAGTGGTCCATATTTTAGCGCTATGCTGGGGTAGTCAAGCGCATCTCTCATCATATAGATATACCGGCCCAGAATAGTAAGGGAGCTCGCCATGGAGCGAAACAAGGTCAGCTCGAGCCACATGCGATCGGTAGGTTATGACGCTGGGTCGAAAACACTCGAAGTCGAGCTCACGGACGGCAGCATCTGGCAGTACACCAGCATCTCACCCGAAGTGCATCGGCGCCTGCTTGCGGCGCCATCCATCATCAGCTATTACCGCGATAACATCGAAGAGGCGTTCCCCAGGCGCAGAGTCAAGTAGGCGTGCGCCGTCGTCTGCAACATGTTTCGCGCAACCTGCGCAGTCATCGCCAACCACTCGCACCGGTCATGACCGGTTTCCCCGACGCTCAGCAATCAGGCTGACCAGTGCCAGGCTGCGGATCCGGCTCGAATCCGAATCGATGAGCGACGTCTGTGCACTTGACGTGCGCGACCGGAATAGAACCGCCGCTCAAGCGGAGCAGCAACGACCCATTGGGGGCCTTCGACGAAAGCTGAGCGAGGACAGCTTCCAGCTCGATATCGCCGATCCGTGCACCCGCTGCATCGACAAAGCGCGTGGAAATTTCTGCGAGGTCCTGATCGTGGATGACGCCCACTCCCAAGTCGGTGACCGCCAAAATGGCGCCGCTCTCGTCGATCAGCACGCCTTCGACATGCCCGGCTGTCAGTCCTGTGTGCGCCACCAAATCCAGACCGCCGTCCGCAAGCAAAACCGTCCGATACACGAGCGGGGTATAGGCGAGTTTGGCGAACACCCGCTGCGGCCCGTTCTGAAAGAACCAGCGTCCGTGCTCGTCGGCGGCGTAGTTTCGCGATATGAATTCGGTGATCGCCGAATTGGCGATACGCTCGTTCTTGATGAACCAGTTCCCCCGCCGATCCACACTAAGCCAGTTGAATACGGCCGGGACCTCCGGCCACTTGGCGATCGCGCGTAAAACGATTTCATCCATGGTCTGCGTGTCTCATGCGGCTACTCGAGTGGGCTAGCGCTAGTCGCGATTCCGTAGGTACAATCATCGCCTAACCAAGCTGGAGACCATAAAAAATGAACACCATAAAAGGTCTCGCTACGGCGACGGGGTTATGCTTTGCTGCTCTCGCCGCGAATTCGGACGCCGCGCCTTCCACTGCGCCGTACTCGCCGCCTACGTACACGCCGCAAAGTCCGGCGAGGTATCAGCCCAAGTTGGAGAGGCCACAGCCACCGGTCACCTATCAGCCGAAGGTGGAACGTCCCCAGCCCCCGGCAACATACACACCTTCCTCGAGCGCTACTTACCGCACCCGCTAATCGCTTCGCGGTAACGGTGCACGCTTCGCCTGCTGGATTTATCAGTAGGCGCGCGGACGATGCTGCGTGTGATCAAACTTTCCGGCTAGATTTCCCTGTGCACAATCTTGCCCGTATAGAAGCTCGCGTCTAGAACCAAGATCAACAAGCGATCTATGTTCGGATGCTTACCGGGGTTGTCGCGTGCGTCCTGCACGTGTTCTCCATACAGCGTCAGGCCCTCGTTCGCGGCCGCCGCGTTGATGTCTCCCCATTTGCCCAGAAGGAAATTGTAGATCGCAAGCGAACCCGACTCGCCCGGCTGATTTCTTATTACGCCACCCGGCATACCTTGCGGATCGAACAATTCGATGCGCTCGACGCCGATGATCGATGGCAGGTGTTTCAGGTTCTGTGCAAAGCTGTTCATCGGTCTTCTTGCTCCGGTTCTCACTAATTGCTTATCCTAACAGGCTCGCCGAACTGCCAAGCGTGTCCAGCCGAATCCACCCGCGCCGGGTTGTGGCACGATTGCATGCTCGATCAGGCAATCAGTCGACGAAAGCAATCGCACGGTTGCGCCGTCTGAATGAAAAGAGGAGCTCGAACGTGACCTTATTGCTGGGCTGTATTGCCGACGACTTCACCGGCGCCACCGATCTTGCCAACACGCTGGTCAAGGCCGGTATGCGCACGATCCAGCTGCTCGGCGTGCCCGAACCGACGTTGGAAGTTCCGGATGCCGATTGCATCATCGTTGCGCTGAAGTCGCGTAGTAACCCCGCGCAGGAAGCGGTTGCATCTTCTCTCGCGGCGCTCGAATGGCTACGTAAGCGAGGCGCTCAGCAATACTATTTCAAGTACTGCTCGACGTTCGATTCCACCGATAAAGGCAACATCGGTGCGGTAGCCGATGCGCTCCTCGATGCGCTCGACGATAGCTTCACTGTTTTCAACCCCGCTTTCCCGACCAACAAGCGCACCGTCTATAAAGGCTATCTCTTCGTAGGGGATGAGCTGTTGTCGGAGTCCGGCATGCGGCACCATCCGCTGACGCCAATGACCGATCCGTCACTGGTGCGGGTGCTGCAGAGACAGACAGCGCACAAGGTCGGGCTCGTGCAGTACTCGAGCGTCGTGCACGGTGCGGCGGCGGTGCGCAAGGACTTCGAGCAGCTTCGTGCGCAAGGCATCCGTCACGCGATATTGGATGCGATTACGGATGAAAATCTTCTGGCGCTCGGCGAGGCTTGCGCGGAGCTGAAGCTGGTAACCGGTGGCTCCGGTATGGCAATGGGATTGCCGGCCAATTTCGTTCGAAAAGGGCTGCTCAAAGCCGGTCGAGAATATGCAGCACCAAAAGTTTCCGGCCCTACGGCGGTGCTCGCCGGCAGTTGCTCGGTTGCAACGCAAGGTCAGGTCGCCGAAATGAAGCGAGATCACGACGCTTTCGCGCTCGATCCGATCGCACTCGCGAGCGGTAAAGACCAGGCAGAAGAAGCGCTGAACTGGGCCGCAAAACGGCTGTCCGACAAGCCGATATTGATCTACTCCACCGCGCCACCCGATCAGATCGCCGCCGTGCAGAGCAAGCTTGGGCGCGACGAGGCCGGCGCCTTGGTCGAGCGAACGCTAGGACGAATTGCGCGGGGACTGGTGGAACGTGGAGTGCGCAGACTGGTAGTCGCCGGCGGGGAAACCTCCGGTGCAGTGGTCGGCGCACTTGGCGTTCGCGGCTTGTATATCGGCCCGGAAATCGATCCAGGCGTTCCCTGGACGTTCAGCATCGGTTCACCGCAGCTCGCGCTGGCGCTGAAGTCCGGCAACTTCGGTACGTCGGATTTCTTCACCAAGGCTTTTCGCGTGCAGCCGTAAGGGGCAAGTGTGACGGAAGCCGATCTTCGCGAAGAAATCTGCCGCGTCGGCAAGTCGCTGTTCGATCGCGGCCTTGCGTTCGGCAGCGCCGGCAACATCACCGCGCGAGTGGACGATGGCTGGCTGATGACGCCGACCAACGCCAGCCTCGGCCGATTGGACCCGGCCACGCTGTCTAAGGTAGATGCGGCCGGTGTGCCGGTCTCGGGCGGCAAGCCAACCAAGGAAGCATTTCTGCATCTATCGATGTACGCAGAGCGCCCGACCGCCGGTGCCATCGTGCACCTGCATTCCACGCACGCCGTGGCGGTATCCGTGCTTGCCGACCTGGATCCCGAACAACCGATTCCACCGGTGACGGCTTACTACGTGATGAAGATCGGCAAGCTCGCTTTGGTGCCGTATTACCCGCCGGGCGATCCCGATCTGGCGAACGCGGTCCGCGAGGTGGCAGGTCGGCACCACGCCGTGCTGCTGGCAAATCATGGACCGGTAATTGCTGGAAAAGACCTTGAGACGGCTGTCTACGCAACCGAAGAGCTGGAGGAGACCGCAAAGCTTTTTCTACTTCTTCGCGGCCAGCAGACCAGACTCCTCACCATTGCGCAGGTCGCCGATCTGACCCGAAAATTCCCCTCCTGAGTTTGCCCGTAAGCACCTACTGGAAGCGCCATACGGCGCAGGTTTCTCGGCAGCGCGATAACGGGTACCATTCGGCCAGTTAAGTCAACGCAAGAAGGAACCCTGCACCATGGCAAACGGATCGTCGGCAAGTCGCACTGGAATTCAGCGACGCGTAGTGCGCGCCAGTTTTACGGCATTGGCCGTTATGCTGCTGGCAAGCGGCTGCGCCAGCACGCCCAAGACCACAGCGAGTAACAACGTTGCGCCCGCGGATATACGCGTCTACGAGAGCACAGAACTGCTGCACGGCCAATACTCGTTAGTGCAACACATCTGGCTCGACTCCTGGCACAGCAATCTCGGTGTACCGGCCTTCAAGTCCGAATCCGATGGTATTGACTCGATGAAACACGCAGCTTCGGATCTCGGGGCCAACGGCGTGCTGCATGCGGTATGCGTCGATGCGCGCAACAAACCTTCGGAAGGCAGCAAGCTGTATTGCTACGGCGATGCGATCCGCATGAACTGAACGTGCAGCAGGCGGCGCAATTATACGAATCGTGCGCCGCCTTGTTTTCGAGGAACCTTTGATGCCTGAACCCACGCTGATAGCGAGTCCCGATCTCGGCAATGGTCTGGCTCGCGAGCTTGTCTTACTTTGGCGTGCAGGTGTCGCCATGGCGCTCGGGGCCGTAGCTTTGTTCGTGGTCGGGTTTGCCGGACCGGAAAGCATCCACAACGCAGCGCACGACGCTCGCCACAGCATGAATTTTCCTTGTCATTGAACCGCCGTCTGGCGCAAAGCACGCGGAGATGTGCCACCGCTCCAAATTGTGCGTTGGCTGATCGCTGCAAAACCCGGCGTTTCGACATCTCGCATTATCATCCGCTGCTGTGTCTAACACCGAACCTGAGGCGAGCATACGATTGGCGCATTTGCTCGCGGCCGCCGTTAGTGCCGCGATCATCTCTGGCCTGATCACCGCAGTTTTGCACCAGCTTTTTCTGGTTCCCTTGATCCTGCAAGCTGAACTATTCGAAGCGGCGGGACAGGCCCACTCTGCTGCGGCTTCACAGCCGCACCGCGACGCAGCGCAGATCGCGTACACGATATTGTTCGACATCCTCGGCGCGTTCGGTTTCGCGGCTCTGCTCGCTGCGTGTTACGCCGTCGTCGGACGCGTAAGCTGGCAGCAAGGCGCAATGTGGGGATTGGCGGGCTTCGCGAGTTTCTCGCTTGCGCCCGCGCTAGGTTTGGCGCCCGAATTGCCTGGCACGCCGGCTGCAGATATCGTCGCCCGGCAGCTGTGGTGGGTGGCGACTGCAGCATCCACTGCGGCCGGTCTGGCATGCGTACTTCGCATGCGGGGCTGGGGCGCGAAAATGCTGGCCGTTGTTTTGATTGCCTGGCCGCACATTCTCGGCGCGCCTCGCGCGCCGGATGAAATGAGTGACGTGCCGACCGCCCTGACCCACGCATTCGTCGCATGGTCGCTGGTCGCATCGCTCGTGTTGTGGGTGCTTCTCGGTGCGCTCACCGCGTTGTTCGTGGCAAGGTGGTCGAACCGGACGCGCTTAGCTCAATCTGACTAGCGCTGCTCGCCGATCAGTCTCACTGCTTCGTGCGGAGACTACCCGCAGAACGGCTCATACAACATCCGCGAGATTGTGCTGCTGACACGCTTGTAGGGCAGCAAGTATCAAGGCGGGATCATTGCTCGCGAGTTGCCTCGCATCCGACAGCATGTGGCGCCAGATCCGCGCGTTCGGTTGTCCATGAAACAGACCCAGCATGTGTCGCACGATGGAGCGCAGCGCTGCGCCTTGCGCGATTTCGGATTGCGCATAAGCGAACATCGCATGCGCGATTTCGTCGCGCGTCGGTGCGGACCGCGGCGATGAGAACACGCGCCGATCAGCTTGCGCCAACAAATAGCTGTTGTGATAAGCCGCTCGGCCTAACATCGCGCCATCGACCTGCTCGAGGTGGCGATCGATCGCGTCCCAGTCCTCAATTCCACCGTTGATAACGATGGTGACCTCGGGAAAGTCCCGCTGCAATTGATACACCTCGTCGTATCGAAGCGCAGGGACTTCGCGATTGTCCTTCGGACTTAAGCCGCGCAGCACGGCGTTTCGCGCGTGCACGATAAATGTCGCGCAGCCGGCCGGCGCAACGGTCTCGATGAAGCGCCGGGCGAAATCGTAGTCTTCGATGCGATCGATGCCGAGCCTGTGCTTAACTGTGATCGGAATCGCAACCCGTTCGCGCATCGCCCTCACGCAATCGGCTACTACTTGCGGCTCGGCCATCAGACACGCGCCGAAACTCCCGTGCTGGACGCGCTCCGATGGACAACCGCAATTGATATTGATCTCATCGTAGCCATACTGCTGCCCGAGCGAAGCGCAGTACGCCATGTCGCTCGGATCGCTACCACCCAACTGCAATGCCACCGGGTGCTCGGCACAGTTGAATTGCAAATGGCGCGCTACGTCGCCGTGCATCAGAGCGGCAGACGTAATCATTTCTGTATACAACATCGCGTGTTGCGTCAGCTGGCGGAAGAGATAACGGCAATGGCGGTCCGACCAGTCCATCATCGGTGCGGTGCAGAACCGGTGTGCGAGATGCTTCATGCGAACGCTATAAGAGTTGTTGAGTGGCGGTTAGCGGCCAAGCGCAATACCAGGGATGGAAGCAATCGATGAAGGCAAGGCGCAAGGGCTTTAATACACGCGTTCAGAAGTAACCGAAGGTGGAGTTTAGCGCGATGGTGTCAACGCGTGCTGCGTGACCGACGCGGCGGGTCACCTGCCCGATGCTCGAGATCGGCGGCCAGCAAGCAAGACAAAAAAAAGCCGCCCGAGGGAGGACTCGGACGGCTGAATACGAAGCGTAAGGGGT
>JBDTMS010000206.1:0-6942 GCA_039934195.1 Betaproteobacteria bacterium | reverse complement strand
TCGTCGCGATGCCTCGCATCCATCCGCACCTGACGCAACGCGCGTCGCAAGACTTATTCAGAGCTTCCTTAACTGCCAAGCTTTATCGATGCCGCATTAGACGTCGGCGTTTTCGCTTCAAGGCTTACGGATGCTGAGGCGCCGATTGGGACGGGCTGAACCAGTCGCATCGGCGGGCACGGCATCAGCGGGCTCCCTGATGATGTGCGCGCTTTGGCTCGGCGCGCGCGTAATGCGCGGCTCTGTGGGCGCCGGGCCGATCGTCATAATCGCCTGCTTGTAGATGAGCTGGATCTCGGGACCTTTGCTCAGCGCGATCATAAAGCCATCGTACGCATGGAGGGTTCCGCGAATCCGCGTCCCGTTTTGCAGCAGCACAACCAGCAGGGTTTGCTGCCCCTGCCATTCTTGCAGTACCTGTTCCTGCGTGGGAACAAAGTCCTTGGGGCGTGGCGCTTTGCGCGGTCGCGCAGGCGGCGCCCTGGTGCCGGCCTCGCTCCGACGTTCTGGTGCGGCTGTACCGCTTATCCCTATGGGACTCTTCTCGTGTGCATCCGACATCAAAGTGTTCCTGCTGGCGTTTGACTCTACCTGCGTTAGCAATCGTTTGAACCAAGGAGCTTACCCTGCGGGCAGCCCGGACATGCAATCGCCGCCGGCCTCGTCGGGCGGAGTGCGCCCGTTAGATAATAGGCAAAAACGCAGGCGGTCGGGCAAAAAGGTTTTTGCGCGCGCCGCGCCGGCGCGCATGTCGCAGGCGACACGAATGCAGCAGGCATTTGGATGCTGACACAGGCGCAGGCGTATTGTGGCGTGCACGAGCCTCGTACACGCTGGCGCGCGAGCTTCGCACGCAGTCAGGGGAGATGAAGTGCGTGCTTGCGCGACATGCCCCCCGCTCGATCGGGTTTTTAAAGTCCGCCTCGGTGGGTTGTTTTTCGAAGGAACACGCATGGTTCAAAACGCCCTGATCGTGCAGATCAACGCTCTGCCGAATGAGTTGCGCTCCTATATCCACGATCTCCAACGTGCGACCGACTCCGGTCTCGTCGCGCAAAACGATCGGCTCGCGCGCGAGAACGCTGCGCTGCAAGAACTGGTCGAGCAGTATCGCTCTGAGATCGCCGAGCTGCGGAGCGCAGTACGCTCGATGCCGGAAGCGTAAGGTTTCCGCACTGCGCTCGAGAGGCGCCGCTAAGGTTTTGCAGGAGAACGGCCCACCTGCATCTTCACGCAGTCCTACAGCGTAATCAGCGCGTCACCTATACCGGCGCCTGAGCAGCTCCCGTAGAGTGGATGCGTGTCGAAGAGAGCAAGTACGTGATCGTACTTCGACTTCAAGAACGCGATGTTTCTTCCACCACAGGAGGGCGTATGAACAAAGACCAAGTTAAAGGACGCATCAACGAGGCGGCAGGCAAGGTAAAGGAAGTCGCCGGCAAAGCCGTTGGCAACGAAACTGCCGAAGCGAAGGGTATCGTGCAGAAAAACGCCGGTAAAGTACAAGCCGGCTACGGCGATGCGAAAGAAGACGTGAAAGACCAAATCAAGAAGCGGGACTAAATAAGCCGCCATTCCTAATAGGCCTGCAGTCTAAGTAAGTAAGGCGCGTTGGTGCAGCGGAGGCTCATAGCTTCCGCTGCATCAGCGCGCTTGTTTCATCAACGGGCGCTCTTCAGCAGCTTTCTTTTTCTTCAGTTCTTTTCTCACGAGTTGGTTCTCCCTGGTCGCTTTTCCTCACCGGGCATTGTTTTCATTGCTGGCTCAGCACGGGCTGATTCAGCGCCGCTTCGCAGACATCGCGGCCGTCCTTCGGTAAACCCCGGCCGATCAGCTTCTGCAACGGTACCACCACGACCGACGTTAGCAACCTCGCGGTTGTTTCCAGCATGTCCGATCCGCTCACGCCGACTTTGTAATGACTGATCGTACCGCTCACGCCGATCGGCGTCGCCACACTAAAAAACTGCGGGCTCTTCGCAGTCGGCACCAGTCGAAAAGCCAGCCGTTCGCTCGCGAAATCCACATTGCCCTGCCCCGTTACGCGCATGCGGCTGGTGTCTAGCAATATGAGATCGTGCGTGAGTTTGCCGTCGCGCAAACTAAAGCGGCCCACCGCGCAATTCACCTTCGACTCTTTCGATGAATCCACGGCGGGGATCAACGCTAGAAATAAGTTTACCGCCCACAAATCGAAGATGCCGGACTTGAAATTGCGCGGCCACACTGCGAAATCGATTCTGCCGTTCGCGTGCTGCAATACGGTTTCCAAAGTCGGCGAGCGCGCATCGATGTCGACACGCATGCTGAATAAGCCCTGCAGCTCGGTCTCCGGTTTCAAGCGGCGCGCAACGATGCCGTAGTCGAAGCGATCTACCAGCAGCCCCAATGAAAGCGCGACATCGGTTTGCGTCGGCTCGAACACGAAGGTCATCCGAGCAGATCCGCCGGGAACCTTAACCTCTGCCGGATCGAGGGCGAGACGGCCATCGATCAGACGCGTGCGCAACGAACCGCTGCCGAGACGATCGGCGCCTGATACCACTTGCTCGACATCGACATCGACGCTCGCATCGAGTTTTCGCATCACCTCGGCACTCAGCAGCTTCTGTCCCTGCTGCGCGGCTTCGCGCGTTTTCGCGCGCAGCTCATCCGCGGTCAAGGGTTTGGCCGCCGCGTTTTCTTTCTTCTGAAATGCGCTCCAGCCGTCGAGCTTAAAATCGTTGAGCTGAATGCGTGGAGAGCGCAGCGCGACGTCCAGCCGCGGCCGTGCTGCGGTCGTGTCCAGGCTGCCGTGTCCGGTTAACGTGCTCTCGCCGATCTTCAACGCAAGATCGGAGACCTGATAGCCCGAGTCCGAAATTCTCAATTGGCCTGCGACGTCCCACGGACCCCACGGCGGCAGCGCAACGCGCGCGAGCTGATTCAAACTGTCGAGGCGCTTGCCGCGCACCGACAGCGAAAGCTGCACATCGCGCTGCGTGATCGGCAGCGCAACGCTGCCGTTCATCTCCATCTGCGTTTGCGCCGCAGTCGCCGCGAGCGAGAACGGCACGCGTCCTGCGTCGCGCATGAATTCCGGCAACGCACCGCTGGTGATGCGAATGCTGATCGGCGTCGTTTCGATACGGCCGTCGAGGTCCATACCGACGGGTTTGCCGGGCTCCGCACGCGCGACGCCTTTATCGATTTGAATCGGCACCGCCCACTTGCCGTTCGGATCGTGTACGGTGAGCTCACCTGTTTCCAGCTCGGCGAGCAACGACGAGCGTTCGAGCATCTCGCCGAGCCTGCTGCCGCGTCCGATCATTTCCATCCGCAACAACTGCGCATGCGCCTGCAGATCCTGTACCGCCCCGAGCGTATTCAGCAGATGACCGATGTCCGCATTTTCGGAAGCGACCCACAGCGACGCTTCGGGGATTTGTCCGCGCAGATCGAGCGCCGCGGCTCCGGAGAACGGCGTGTCGGCGATCTTTGCGCTGAACGGCGACGGCCACATGCGGCCATCGCGAATGCGACCGGCAAATGCGACATCGGTCAGCGGCGCTTTGCGCAGCCGGACGCGCTTGATCTTCACATCCAGATCGGTGTCGAACAGACTGATCCCTTGCGGCAGAATCGGCACGTCGATGCTCGACCGCACGGGCGCTTTTGGATCCGGCGGCGGCAGCATGCGCTCGAGTTGAACGACGTCGAGGTTGTCGATGTCGAGCTGCGCGCGCACCAGCGGCTTTGCACCGATACCGGTACGCGCAAATGCACCGGTCATCGCGGTCTTGCCGATCTGCAAATTGAACGGCTGCAGATGCCACTCATCGCTCTCGACACGCACGTGTCCCGCAATGGCAACCGAAGCGGACCCCACGCGCGCCAACCCCAGCCAGCGCGCGACATCGGCAACGCGTTTCGCCTCCAGGCGAAAGTCGAGATCGGTGCCCGCCTGCTCGCTCGGTGGTGCGATGACGCCATGCAAATGCAACGTCGCGCCGCTGGCATTCGCGTCGACTTCCAGCGGCCAGCGGATCTCGCGCGCGAGCGTTGGAATGTCGCCGCCTTTGATGCGCGCTTGAAACGGCGTGCCGAGCAGCGAGCCTCGCAGGGTTCCGGTCAGACGTGCGTTGGCTGGGATCGCGATCTGCAAAGCATCGAGCTTGAACGCAACTGACCGGTTGGAACCGTCGTTGCCGTAGCTCAACGCTGCATGCGACAGATCGAAGCGCAGATCTAGCGCACGGACAATGCCCGCGAGGTTGTTGCCGCGACCTTTGAGCTGCAGCGCCAGGCTGTCGAGATTGCCCTGCACCCCGCGCACGCGCGCGAACACTTCGGCGAGCCGGCCGAGCGAGGATCGACCGGCCTTCAATTGCAGCGAGAATTCCGGAACCGCATTGGTCGCATCCAGGTTGAGCGCGCCGGTGAGAGGCACGTCAGCGACGACTGCACGGATCGGCGCTTTCAAGATCGCGTGCTCGAGGCTGATGCGCAGATCCGTATCGCGTACTTCGCCCGGAATCCCGAGCCACTTGGCAACGCCGAGTTGCAGCTCCGCGTCGAACGAACCGAGGCCCTGCAGATTGTAGCGATGCGCCTGCGTCTGCTCCTTCGTCTGCGTCTGCTGGTTCGCTGGCTTCGCATCGGCATTCGCTTGCGGTGCATCCGCCTCGTGATCGGCTTGACCGACGAATGGCCGCAGATCGAACACCGCCATTGACAGCTCACCGGTGATGCGCGGCTTGTCGGCGGTGAGATCGACGTGCAGATTACCGTCGAGCTGACTGCGACCCATGACGCCGCGCAAGTTGGCGATGTCGAGGTGGCGGCTCTTCCACTGCACCAGAGCGCTTAGCGCACTCGCGCCGACGGGCGGAAAGGTGACCTGCAATAGCCGCTCGAGCTGCGTCAAATCTTCTGTGCCGAGCCCAAATGTGAGCTGTGCAGAGGGGTCGGTGATCGGATTGGTGATGTTGCCTTCGGCTTGCAGCGCGGTCCCGGCAAACGCCAACGACAACTGCACAGGCCACGGCTGATCGCGAACGTACAGATTTGCCAGCGGGCCGCCGGTCAAGGTCAATGTGTACGGAAAGCGCTGCTCGACCGTGCCATTCAACGTAATTGCGATTGGCTTGCCCAGCGCCCCTTGTCCGACCAGCTGTTCGAGCGCGAAACGCCGCGTTCGATCGGCGGTGATGTAATCGACGCTGATGCTGCGCAATTCGATGCGATCGATCTGCTCCAGCTTGACCGCTTGCGCGCTCGCGTTCTTCTCATCGGGCTGTTTGCGATCCTGCGTGAAGTTCCAATTGACGCGGCCGTCGGCAAGCTGCTCCGGTCGCACGTGGACGCTTCGCATTTGCAAATCCCGCACGTGCATCTGCCGGCGCAGCAGCGGTAGCAAATCGACGCGGAACGTGGCCACGCCGAATGTCGCAAAATCCGCGTGGGAAAATCCCGGTGGATTGGCGACATGCAGCCCGCCGACGGTGAGCGCGGGATGCAAGCTCAAGGTGAGCTCCAGCGGTCCTTCCAGTGTGACCTCGCGTCCGAGCGCGTGGCTGATCGCATCGGACAACCGAGCGCGCCACGGCGCCGCATCGATCGAGATGTGAAATAGCCCGATGATCAGCGTCAGCACGACCAGCGTGAGCAGCAGCAATGCCGCCAAACCGGCGCCTGTCCACAGCGACCAGCGGCCGGCACTGCGCAGGTTCAGCATCGATTCAGCTCGCGGGGGTGAATATGCACGTGGTCTGGACGAGTGAGCATTTTAGAAATCATCGGCAGGGGGGCGTTGCAACGAAACGCCCTATAATCGGTCGTATTGATTGTCGCCCTTCGGCCAGCGAAACAGCGGATCGATGCGCAAGCGAATCGATCCATTCCGTTCGCAATCGGGCGATTACGCTGCCGCATGATTGCATCATCGGCAGATCAGGAGGTTATATGAAAAACATCGTTTTCATCGCTGCACTGCTGGCCGCCGGCGCAGGCGTTTCGTTGACTGCACATGCCGATGTATATCGCTGTGTTGCAGCCGATGGACAAACGTCATATCGCGATACGCCGTGTCCGAAAGACGCGCGCAGCAAGTCGAACATCAGCAATGAGGTCGGCGTGTGCGCAACCGCAGAATGCGAGGATCAGCGGCGTCAAGCCGCAGCAGATGCGCGCGAGCGTTTGCGGAGCGACAAGGAGGAAGCCGCAGCGCTGACCAGTCAGCGCCAGGCCGACGAGCTGACGGCCGAGCGAGACCGCGCGCGGGTGCAAGCACAGCGCGCCGAAGCCGAGTCGGCGCGGCTGCGCGCATCGATCGACGCGAGAATGTCCGCCATCGCGGACGAGGCTGCCGAGGGTGCAGCGTATCCTCTGTATCCCGCCTACCCGGTGTATCCGCCGCGCACGCATTGCGGCCGTCATTGCGCGCCTTCGCCGCAGCCCACGCCGGACCCAGCCGCCACGCCGCCGCATAAACGCGAGCCCAGTGTTCGCGGGCGCCTCGATTAGTGGTCGGCAATCGGAAGCGGTGCCCTGGCGAGCGCATTACTTCGCCACCGCTGAACGCCGAGCCGCTCGCCGCGAGCGGCTGGATATTCGACCCCGTGCCCCCATATGCGCTGCCATGCTCAACAACCTGCCCATTGAAAAACACCTGTCTGCCGGCCTGATCGTCGTTCACTTCGATGGCGAGCGTTATCGGCTGCTGACCTTGCGCACGTTCAACGACTGGGACTTTCCCAAGATCGAAGTCGCCGACGGCGACGATCCCATGCAGGCCGCGCTCAATGTCACCGAAGAGCTCACCGGTCTCACCGATCTCGAGTTGCCCTGGGGTGAAGAACATCGCGAAACCCTGGCGTTCGAAGACGGCGATGTCAGCCGCTATTACATCGCGCAAAGCCAAACCGACGACGTCGAGCTGCGCGTTCCATCCGGCGATGGCGG
>JBDTMS010000205.1:0-6952 GCA_039934195.1 Betaproteobacteria bacterium | reverse complement strand
GTATTGCGCAATCCGGCGCTCGAGCAGTTCTACCTGAGGACCGAGAATGAATCGCTGGCTCATGCAGACTTCGCGCAGCGCCTGCATGACTTCGTCCTCGATCGCAGCGTACTGCGCTTTCAGATCCAGCAATGGCACCGGCGCTGATACAGCGCTATCGAGTCTAGCCGCTAGCATTTCGATCCTCGGCGGTTATCCGTCAATCTGCTCGACCGCGCTGGCTGTGCGCTCGTAGCGGCGTGCACAGGCGCGGCATACAGCGTGCTCCCGGTCTGCAGCGCCTGTGCTGAAGGCAAGCCGGTCGCCGCAGTAGCAAACCCAGCCGCGCACGCGTGCGGGATTGCCGAGCACCAGGGCGAAATCGGGCACGTCGCGCGTCACCACGGCGCCGGCGCCGATGAAGCAATAGCGTCCCAACATATGGCCGCACACGATGGTGGCGTTGGCGCCGATGCTGGCGCCGCGTTTGACCAGAGTGCCACTGTAGTTATCGCGGCGCGGAACGTGCGCACGCGGGTTGATCACGTTAGTGAACACCGAGGACGGTCCGCAGAACACATCGTCTTCCAGGATCACGCCGGTGTAAATAGAGACGTTGTTTTGGATCTTCACATTGGTACCGATACGACAGCCCGAAGACACCACTACGTTCTGGCCGATATTGCAGCGCTCGCCGATGATGCAATCGCGCATGACATGAGAGAAATGCCAGATCTTGGTGTCCTTGCCGATTGCGCACGGTTGATCCACGTATGCAGATTCATGCACGAAATAAGGCGTATCGACGCTCACCAGGCTGCCTTTTCAGTGTGACTGATCGAGGTTGCGGTCAGAACGCTGGAAATGTTATCGGACGCGGCGCCAAACGCAGAGCCGTGCTGCTGGATGAATCGGTCCACGCTGCCGATCACAGCATTATTGTTCAGCGTGTTCGCGGCGAACTGCGATGTATTCAGCACAAAGAAGTCGTTATGCGCAGTCGTCACGGCCGGCATCGATCGCGAATAATTCAGCGTCTGCAATGGCTGCACTTTGATCGCGCGATTCATGTGGATTGCCCGCACACCGATCGACTCGTAAGCGGGAAACATTACGCGCAGCCCGGCTTCGAACAGCTCACGCAAATCGGCGTCGGCGGCACGCAGAAGCGGATCGTCGGAATGCACGTACTTGGGTAAGTACGTCAAGTGCAGACCGGCTGTCTCCTCGGTGGATACCAGATTGCTCATGCCGATGATGCCGGTGAACGGCACTCGCGCGTCGGCGATATTGACGACGTAATAGGGGACGAGCGGACGCTCTGTAACGAGCACCATGCACACCACGCCGAGGTATTCGATCTGCCCACCGCTTGGCTGCTCGACCCGATACAACTGCTTGCTCGCCACTGCCTGCAGCACGCTGGTAGGACCGGTGAAGATGACTTTGTCGAAACGGTGTGCGCCATCGTCCGAGTAGACCACGAGGCCACGCTCGAGCGGCTCGATGCGCAACACGCGCACTCCGGTGCGGATGCTGCCACCCGCCTCAGCCATGCGCGCCTGGATACGCTTGAATACCGTCTTGTAGCCGCCGGAGACGTAACCGAGTTGCTCCTTCTGTGTAGACGGGTCACGCGCCGAGAACATGCGCTTGATATAAGACCAGATGAACACTGCCGACACCCGCTCATAATTGTCGCCAAGCTTGGCCAGCAGGAGTGGGCGCCAGATTTTTTCGTACGTAGCGCGACCGCACAGTCGATACAGCCACTCTGCGACCTTGATCTGCTCCAGCCGACGCCAATCGGTGATCCGAGCGCAATACAGGATGGTGGCTGCCAATCTGATCTTGCCCCACAAACTGATGGGCCGAAAGCGGAGAAAGTCCAGACCGCTGCTCATCGAATGGAACAGCCGATCGACGTAGACGCCGGTTAGCGTGCGCCGCCAATGCAGGCTTTTCCCCAGCCCGATGTCGTGAATGAAACCGATCAAATGGCCGTCGGACGGCAGAATGACGTGGTAGAACCGATCCCATTCGAACTCGCCGTAGTCATGCCAAGTCGCCAAGCCGCCGATTTGCGCGTCGCGCTCGAGCACGGTGATCGCATGGCCGGATTCGCGCAGACGCTCCGCGAGCGCCAAGCCCGTCAAACCGCCACCGATGATCGCGATGCGCAGGCGGCGCTGCTCGGCTGCCATTGCAATCATCAGACCGGGCACGCTGCGCGTGCGGTCCGTTGCCAGTCGATAGTGCGCGTCAGACCGTGTTCTAGCGAAACCTTCGCAGTCACGCCGAGCACGCGTGCACATAAGGAAACGTCGGGAACACGCCGGCGCACGTCGTCGTATGGTTTCCCCGTGAACGACTCGTAGGGCACATACCGCAGACGGGGTTGCGCAGACGGATCGATCAATCTCCAGACCAGGCGTGCCAGATCGACGATGGCGATTTCCTCGGTATTGCCGATGTTGACGATCTCGCCGTTCGCCGCGTCCTTGACGATCGCGGCGTAGATACCGGCAATCGTATCGCTGACGAACGTGAAGCTGCGTGTCTGCAACCCGTCGCCATGAATCGGAATCTGTTCACCGCGCAGCGCTGCATCGATGAACACCGGCGGCGGACCGCCCCACCAACTCAGATGTTGATTAGGGCCGTAAGAGCCGAACAAGCGCAGCAGCGTTACCGGAATGCCGTAGCTGTCTTGATACGCGAACGCGAGCTGCTCGTCGAACAGCTTCGACACCGCATACGCCCAGCGTGGAATTTTCGATGAGCCGATTACGCAATCGTCGGTCTCCGCGAACGGCAGCTTGGGATTGCGGCCGTAGACGTCCGATGTCGACGCCAGCACGCACTTGCAATGATGGCGTACGCACAGCTCGAGAACATTTTCGCAGCCGCGCTGATTGATGCGCAACGTGTCGATCGCTTTTCCGTAGCGAGGAATCTTGAAGGCCGCAAGATGCACGACGCAATCGATGTCGCGCGGGACGTCGGCGAAGGCGCCCGCATCGGTGATATCCCTCTGCAGGAACGTAAACGCAGGGTCGGCGAGGTGAGCGGAGATATTCTCCGAGCTGCCCATCGACAGGTTGTCGATGCCGATAACCCGGTGCCCGCGGGCCAGCAATTCGGTGAGCAGATTGCAGCCGAGAAAGCCGGCGACACCGGTAACCAGAATCGTCTTGTCAGCTTGCGTCATTCTGTTCGATTGATTGCCATCATGCCGCGTGCACGGGAATGCATCGATGAGCTCATTATCGCCGCCGATCTCGCTCCTCACCGCTGGATCGATAAATTGCGCTGGCGAGATGGAAGATCTCTTCGAAATAGTTTTTGCTCTGCAGGCTCAGAATGCCGAGACTGATGAGCTGAAAAGTAATGGGCCTGGCCTCGTACGGGCGGCCCAAGTACATCGAAACTTTTCGGGACATGTGTCGGATCGAAGACGAAGGCGCCTTCACGCTCAACTTGGATTACTTCGAGTTCCACCGAAACGCCGCTTACCTCGGCAACGAGAAACAATGGGTGTCCAAGAAATTTATGGCGCTGTTCGGCGAGCCTCGCGTGCCGGAAAGCGAAGTCAGCGAACGCGATGCGGAGATCGCCGCGTCGTTGCAGCTTCGTCTGAACGAAGTAGCGATGCACCTGACGCAGTATCTTTACCGCAAATCGCAATGCGCAAACCTGTGCATCGCAGGCGGCGTCGGACTCAACAGCGTGATGAACGGTCACATCTTTCTGAATGGCCCGTTCGAAGAGATTTTCATTCCGCCGGCTGCAAACGACGCAGGCAACGCAGTGGGCGCGGCGCTCCACACCTATCACTTTAGTCTCGGCCACGAGCGTGAGATTTGGGACAACCCCTACATCTTCATCGGACCTGAGTATTCGGATCAGCAGATCAAAGCGGAACTCGACAAGCGCCTCTCGAGCTACGTGAGATGCGAACCCGCGGTCACAGCAGCCAAGCTCCTTGCCGACGGAAAGATTCTCGGCTGGTTTCAAGATCGCATGGAGTTCGGGCCGCGTGCGCTGGGCAACCGCTCTATTCTGGCCGACCCTCGCGATCCGAAGATGAAGGATCATCTCAATCGTCGGGTGAAGCATCGCGAAGGCTTCCGTCCGTTCGCGCCGTCGGTCTTGCAAGAAAAGCTGGGTGACTTCTTTGCTTCGAATTACCCATCCGATGTAATGCTGTTGGTCTACGACGTGCTGGAGGAAAAGCGCAGTGAAGTCCCGGCCATTACGCACGTCGACGGCACCGGCCGTGTGCAATCGGTATCGTCAGATGACAATCCCGGCTTCTACCGACTCATCACCGAGTTCTACAAGCTCACCGGAATTCCGATGGTGCTGAACACATCGTTCAATGTCCGCGGAGAACCGATGGTCTGCACGCCGGCTGATGCGCTCAATTGTTTTTACGCCACCGGGATCGACAATTTGGTGATCGGTAATTACTTGGTTAGCAAGTAGGCGATGTTCGATGCAAACTTGAACCGACTTTTCGCAGAACGCATCACCGATGATCGCTACTTGTAACGACGACCGGCGCCCGGGTGGTCATCGCATTTCTAGGCTGATTTTCGGGGCGGCCGTGACAGCTCGAGCTCACCGCTCGATGGTCGACGTCGTAGCGAAAAGAGGTTGCGCAAGCGTATCGAGCATCGCACGAACTGCCTTGATCTGGGGACCGCGCTGGGTGTGATATTCAGGACCGGTATAGCCCCACCAGTCCCAGCATGCCTGCTCGGCTCCGCCGCTGCTCGCCCGCTTGGATTGCACTTGCGGATAGAGGACGACGATGTTGTTTGCCTCCGCCCAGCGGTTGTAGCCCGCGTTGGTGACAAACGCTAAACCGATGGATGCGGCATCCTGACCGCAGCCGTGAAACGCGATGTGCACTGCACATCCGCCCTTTCGACATGCTTTGGGGACGTACGCGTAGCCGCGATCTGCCAGGCCCGTTTGCTGATCGGTCCCTGTGAACTCGTGCTGATCGAACCCGATAAGAGAAGCCGGTGCCGCTGGCTTCGGTGGTGCAAGCTTGCCGTAGAGATGCTGGAGCAGCGCACCGGCGGCGTCGAATTTGCAATCCTGTATGAACGGCGACTGCGTGCTTCCGCACGAAGAGCCGTAGTCGGCAGTTGGCATGCCGTGGCCGGCAGGAATTCCGGTGACCGAAGCAATTGCGCTCGCCGGCATGTAGAGCGCATAGAATTGCCGCGTGGCATTGACAACTTCCGGCGATACGATCGCATCGCGTGTTCCGCTGAACAGCCAGACGCGGCTGTTGCGAAGATTCGCTAGCCGATCGATGCTATAGCCCGCGAGCTTCGACGCGATCCCGTCGAGCGCGGCAATGGCCGGTAGCGGCTGTTTCGGAGTCGGCTGCTGGCAGTTTTGTGTCGCGCTGCTGGCCTTTCCCATCGCGCAATAGTAAGGGCCACCTGCGATGACGCCTGCGCCTTGCACAATGCTTGAATGCGCCACGTGAAACTGCACGGCCATGAAGGCGCCTGCGGAAAAGCCCGAGACGGTCGTTCGATTGAGAATCACCCCCAACGGCGGGAGCTGGCCTTGCGCCGATTCGGAAGATTTCTGGTTCTGCTGCGCCCGTGAGTCAGCGGCAGGCGCAGCAATCGGGTCGGGAAAGACGAAGTCTTCTGCTCGGTTGATGGAATCTTTAGGCCGAAGATATGAAGCGCTAAGCCGAACATAATAGGGTCGCTGCCGCCCCGCCCCCGCGTTAGCCGCCATCCGTTTTGCTATGTCTTGAGTCAGCAATTGCCCTGTAACGCCTTCGCTCGCGGATCTCAGTGTGTCGACCAGTGCGATGGCAAATGGGGATCCTTTGTTCGTAGCTCCGTCCTTGACGTCGCCATTCGTGTATGAGGTGAGCAAGCTTATCGAGGCGCTTGCCCACGTCCCGCGGCTCCATTTGGGTTCGTCTGCGAGTAGGCGGGCGTAGGTGGTGTCACCTAAGACAAGGATCTGGTTCGAGCGAGAGCTCGAGAGTGTCGCGGCGATGTCTTTGCCTTCCAGCCAATTGCGCGGGTCGTCGACTATGCTCGTCGCCGATGTGCCGCCCACCACATGAGAAAGAAAACGGTATGTTTCTTTGTCTGTGCGCATCCCGTGCCCGGACAGCAGCAGGAGAAGGCTGTCTTCCGGCTGCGCTCTTCCCGCGAATTCCGTCAAAATCTTCAGCAAATCGTCCCGGCTCGACTCCTCCAGAATCGTTGTCGAAAACCCGTAGCGCCCGCGAAGCACCTCTGCGATTGCGCGTGCATCGCGAATCGGGTTATTGAGTTGAACGGAAGTTCCTCTGTAGTCGTTCGCGACGAGTAACGCGTAGAAGCGCCCGCGCGTACGATTAGTTGCCGACGGCCCGCTCCAGAATGCAACCGATGCGCCTGTAGAGACTGCAACAACGTTCGCATCTGGTGAGAACCGGACCGCATGTTCGTTGGACGGCGTGCTAGGCGTCGCCATAACACCCGTTGTTTTGCCCGCCGTCACTTCGTGCACGCGCGTGGTTCCGCGCTCGTCCACCGTGGCAAGATAGCGTCCGTCTGGACTGAACTCGAGATTAGACACCGTTGAAGCTTCGGTCCACGTGATGTCAGAGCGGCCCGTGGCTACATCCCAAATGGATACGTCTGCGCCGTTAGCTGCTGTAGTCGCTACAAGGCGCGAGTCTGGACTGAATACGAATGAGCGTCCTGTGATTTTTCCGGTAGGCAGTCCGGATAAATTGTAGAGACCAACCGCGTCGTTAGCCGCTAGCGCAATTGTTCTACCGTCAGGAGTGAACGCCGCTTGTCCGACAGGTCCAAGCAACGGATCCAAGTGGATCATCTGGGCGGCGCCGACTCCCTTTTGTCCGGTAGTCGTGTCGAATATCCCTACACCGTTTTCATAGACAAGCAGCAGATGTCCATCCGGGCTGAACGCCATC
>JBDTMS010000204.1:0-7014 GCA_039934195.1 Betaproteobacteria bacterium | reverse complement strand
GTCTGGTTACGCAATTGCGTCGCGCACGTGCCGACGTCATTCTGCACGTGGGTTACAACCCCGACATCACGCTGTTCTGGCGGCAAGCGCGCGAGCAAGGGCTGAAGTGGGCGGCGCTAATCGGTCACGGCGCCGGCTACGGACAGTACGATAAACTGCACGAAGCATTCGGCAGCGATGCCGAATATATCTTCTCGGTCGATCCGGTGGCCGCGCAACTGATCGATCCGAAGGCGCTGGCGCCGGGCCTGGGTCGGATCACGCAAGAAATGGTCAAGCGCTATAAAGCGGAGACCAAAGCCGATCAGGTGCCGCCGCACGTTTCAATGGGTTTCAATCAAGCGTGGATTTTTCTCACCGACGTGCTGCCGCGCGCGATCAAAAAATACGGCGGCGTCGATCCCGAATCGCTGCGCAAGGCCGCGCTCGATACCGACATCCCCGACGGCGGTACGATACAGGGCTACGGCGTCAAATTCTTCCCGCCGGGCACCGAAATGTCCGGGCAGAACGAGCGCTGTTCGCCGGTGGTGACGCAGTACATCGGCGGCAAGACCCAGGTCGTGTGGCCCGCGCGATTGCGCACAGCAGACGCCGTGCTACCGTGGCCGAAGACGCATCGCTATTCCAACCAATAAACGTCGTGCGTCGAAACACTGTATGTCGCTGCGACGTATGTCACTGGGGTTCGAAGCGATCTCGACCGACCGATCAAGCGTGAGAACGCGATGCTAAGCGTTGCTGGCCTCACCAAAGCCTTCGGCGGCTTCACTGCGGTCAACCACGTATCGTTCGAAGTCCAGCAGGGCGAAATACTCGGCCTCATCGGCCCGAATGGTTCGGGCAAAAGCACTACATTCAATCTCTTGTCCGGCGCGCTCGCCCCGACCGCAGGCTCGATCCGCTTTCTCGATCGCGAAATCGCGGGACATGCGCAAAACCGCGTCGCGCACTATGGCATTGCGCGTACCTTTCAGATCCCGCGGCCGTTCCGGCGGCTCTCGCTAATCGAGAACGTTGCACTCGCCGCTTTTTACGGCCAGGCACACCGGCCATCGCGGCAAAAGGCATTTGCGCAGGCGAAGGAGGCGCTCGATCTAGTGAATCTGCCCTCGCATGAGAACGTCAGAGTCGATGGTCTGGGAGCCGCTGCGCTAAAGAAGCTCGAGCTGGCGCGCGCACTCGCAACGCAACCGAAGCTGCTACTCGCCGATGAGTCGCTCGGGGGACTCGACGAAACGGAAATGGACCAAGCGGCGGCGTTGCTGTCGAGCATCCGCTCGCAGCGCGGCGTGACGATCATCTGGGTCGAGCACATCATGGGCGTATTGATGCGCATCGTCGATCGGCTGGTTGTGCTCGATCACGGCGAGCTGATTGCGCAAGGCAAGCCGAGCGAAGTCGCGCACAACGCCAAAGTCATCGAGGTTTATCTAGGCACCGATGCTCAGGAAGTGCAGGACGGTGTGGCTGCACGGACCGACTGATGCTCTCGCTGAACAAGGTGTCCGCAGGATACGGCGGCTTTCGCGCGCTATTCGACGTGGATTTGCACATCGACGCGGGCGAAACCGTCGCGGTCATCGGTCCCAACGGCGCCGGCAAAACTACATTGCTGCGAGTCATCTCGAGGTTGATCGACGCGAGCGCCGGCGACATCACGATGGAAGGCAAGAGCGTCAACCGCACACCGCCGCATGAGCTGATCGACTATGGCATCGCGCACGTGCCGGAGAACCGCCGACTGTTTCCCCGGCTGAGCGTCGAGGACAACTTGCGCATGGGCGCTTTCACACCGCCCGCACGCGCGCGCTTCGCGCAGCGCCTCGAGCTCGTGTACGGCTTGTTTCCCCGTATGCAAGAGCGCCGCGCGCAACTCGCCGGAACGTTGTCCGGCGGCGAACAGCAGATGTGCGCGATCGGCCGTGCGCTCATGTCGAGCCCGAAGCTGTTGCTGCTCGATGAGCCATCGGCCGGACTCGCTCCGGTGGTCGTGCAGTCGATCTTCGAAGCGGTGCGCAGAATGAGCGCCGAGGGCTACACCGTGCTGATCGTCGAGCAGAACATCCGCCAGGTACTGCGTATCGCGCATCGCGCTTATCTGCTGGAGACGGGACGCATCAAGTCGACCGGAACGGCAGAAGAGCTGCTCGCGAACGCCGAGATCAGACAGGTGTATTTGGGAATCTAAACGTCCGTGATCGGTGATTAAAGGCGGTGATCGGTGATCTGTGATCAGTGATCGGTGAAAAACAGAGTGCGAGGATAGGGTCGATTAACGACAGAGATCAGCATGAGAAATGTTATGAACGAGACCTCGCTCCTCAATGCACTTCGGTTCATCGCTTTTACACTGAACACCGATCACTGATCACCGATCACCGCCTTTAATCACCGATCACCGCATTTAAATCACTGATCACCGCCTTTGAACATGTTCGACATTTTTTTGCTCGAAGCAGTCATCAACGGCATCCTGTTCGGCGGGGTGCTCGCCCTGCTCGCGCTCGGCTTGAACCTCATCTTCGGCGTGATCGACGTGGTCTGGATCTGTTACGCCGAGCTGATCATGATCGGCATGTACGCGGTGTATTACCTGCATGCGGTCTACGGCTGGCCGCTGTGGCTGGTGTTTCCGCTATGCATCTTGATCGTAGCGTTTCTAGGCGTACTGCTGCATCAATTCGTGATCCGTCCTGTGCTCGCTGCCGAGCCGATCAATCAGCTGCTAGTCACCGGCGGTGTGCTGTTCTTTCTGCAGGGTGTCGCCACGCTTGCGTTCGGTGTCGAGTTCAAGAACATCGGCGTGCAGTTGCCGCAGATCCAGCTCGGTGAGTTGTATCTCAGCGCCGCCCGGCTGGTGGCCTTCGTGGCTGCGCTTGCGAGCATGGTCGGCCTGTCGCTGTTTCTCAAACGCACGTACCTCGGCACGGCGATCCGGGCGATCGCGCAGGACCGCGCAGTCATGCCGCTGATGGGCGTCAATCCGCAGCGCATCTTTTTGATCACATCCGCGCTCGGCGGCGCACTTGCGGGACTCGCTGCGTGCCTGCTGGTTCTGCAGTACGACATCCATCCCGCCATCGGCTTGACTTTCGGGCCTGTCGTATTTCTCGTCTGTGTGCTCGGCGGGCTCGGCAATCTGCTCGGCGGCTTCGCGGCGGCGTTTATATTCGCGCAATTCATTTCGGTCGGTGGGTACTTTTTCCACCTGGAATGGGGTTACGTGATCGCGTTTCTGTTCTTCATCGCGGCGATGTTCGTCAAGCCGCAAGGTTTGTTCGGAGCGAAATCGTGATGCGATGGGTGCCGTGGATCGGAGTCGCCGCGCTGGCGGCGGTTCCATTCCTGGGCCTCGGCAACTATCCGCTGCATCTGATCATCCTGTGTCTGCTCTGGGGATTTGTCTACACGAGTTGGGCGGTGATGGGCCGCCTGGGTCTGACCAGCCTGGGGCATGGCGCGTTTCTCGGCATCGGTGCTTATGTCGTCGTGATGTGCTGGAATCATTTCGGCCTGTCGCCTTGGATCGGCACGCCGATCGCACTGGTCGTCACAGCGCTCGTTGCATGCATCATCGGTTATCCATGCTTTCGCTTGAAGATCGTCGGCCACTACTTCGCGCTCGTGACGATGGCGTTGTCAGAAATCGCTCGTATGGTGATCGTCGCTTTGCGCGATCAGACCGGCGGCTCGCTCGGCGCCACCCCGCAGACCGCGCTGGCCGACACGTCGTGGTCGATCGCAGCACTACAATTTTCATCGAAGACAGTATGGTTCTACATCGTCCTCGCGTTCTGGCTCGCCGGCCTATGGGTGTGGACGCGGGTCGACCGATCGATGGCGCGCATTGCACTCGAAGCGATCAGCCAGGAAGAAGACGCAGCCGCCTCGATCGGCATTAGCGTAACGCGTCTAAAGCTCACGATCACAATCATCTCCGCGCTGATGACCTGCATAGGCGGCGTGCTCTACGCGCAGTATCAGCTCTACATCAACCCGGAAACGGTGTCCGGCATCAGCGTAAGCCTGCAAATGGTGTTCGGGGCGATCGCGGGGGGCATGTATGTACGTATCGGCCCGACGGTGGGCGCGGTATTCACGCTGCTGCTCGCGGAGGTATTGCGGCTTGCACTGGGACACGACATCCACGGGCTTGACACGATGCTGTACGGCCTGCTGCTCGTGCTGTTCATCATCTTCATGCCGAAAGGCATTCTCGGCGCTGCGGCGCAGGCGTGGCAGAGGCGCCATCGCGCGACCCGAACGGCAGCCGCTCCTAACTAGCGATCCGCGCGCATCGCGTATGCCATCCTGAAACCTCGCGATCGATCCGCTCTCTAACCGAGACCGGATCGATTAATCACGCGCGAGCCTCACGAGAGCCAGATGGCGGACAAACCCTTGCTGAACGTAGACGATGTTGCCCTTGCAGAAACCGGCCACGGTGAACGCTTTATCGCCAAGGTCGGTCGGATGGCGCCGGCAATGGGTCTCACTGGATTGGGCTGCACGCTACACGTCGTACCGCCGGGGAAGCGCGCGTTTCCGTTTCACGCGCATCATGTGACCGATGAGCTTTTCGTAATTCTCGCGGGCGCCGGCGAGTATCGCTACGGCGAGCAGACTTTTCCGATCAAGGCCGGCGATGTGCTCGGCGCCCCCGCCGGCAAGACGCCGCATCAGATCGTCAATACCGGTTCTGAAGACCTACGGTATCTCGGCGTGTCGACGATCGGCAGCGTCGATGTCGTCGAATATCCGGACTCGAAAAAATTTGCCGTGGCGGCGGGCGTGCAAAACGCCGACCGCAGCACGGCGACGTTCATTCGGATCGCGCGTATGGGCGAGCACGTCGACTATTGGGACGGCGAATAGTCGCCTCGCCTGCGCCCCCGCGGCGCTACTGCTTGACGATTTCCAGCAGCTCGACGTCGAATATCAAGGTCGCGCCGGGCTTGATAATCGGCGGCGAGCCGCGGTCGCCGTAGGCGATATTGGCCGGACACACCAAACGGCTTTTACCACCCACTTTCATTTGCTGCAATCCTTCGGTCCAGCATTTGATCACGCCGTTCAGCGGGAAAGTCGCCGGCTCATTACGCTTGATCGAGCTGTCGAACACGGTCCCGTCAGCCAGCGTTCCTTCGTAGTGCACCTTCACTGTATCCGCAGCAGTGGGCGACGCACCGGTGCCTTCCTTCAAAGTCTTAACGATCGCACCTGATTCGGTTTTTTTTGCACCGGACTCGGCTGCCGCTTTCGCCAGCAATACTTCACCTGCCTTGTGCTCTTTATCCGCGACCGCGCCGCTGCGTGCCTGCGCGAGTTGCTTGAGCTTCGGGCCGTAGGTCTGCATGTCGACTTTGAGCGGTCGGTTCGCGACGCCGTCCGACAAGCCCGTCTTCACGATCTCCAGCTCCGATTCGCTTAGCTGGAAGGTCGCCAGCGACTGACTGATCGCTGCGCCGAGCGCATACAGTGTTTTTTGCTCATCGGTCTCGAGCTCAGCAGCGCTCGCGCGCACGCCGAGGAAAGCGAAACATAGAACAGTGGAAACGCAATAAACGACAGTTCTCATAAACAATCCTTTTCGTTAGGAGCGCGCTCAGTGCTGTCGCGTTGACCGCGCCGGTTGACCGAATATCGGTAAGGTTGCTGTGCGCGATTTCCGCTGCACGCCACAATCAAGGTTTGCGCTTTTTTGCATCAAGTCGCGCCTGCAAATCAGCAAACGGATTATGCGTCGCCGCCGATTCCGCAGTGTCGGCGCCGCCTTCCCTGCCCGCCTGATCGAGCACGCGAGCGTGTTCATTCTCGTGACAGTAAATGCAAAGCAATTCCCAATTGCTGCCATCGAGGGGGTTATTGTCGTGGTTGTGGTCTTTGTGGTGCACGGTCAGCTCACGCAGGCGAACACCCGAGAATTCACGAGCGCAACGCCCACAAATCCACGGATACAATTTCAATGCACGGTCGCGATAAGTCTCGGCGCGCTCGTCGCTATGACGCCGGGCTTCTGCGACGACACGGTCGAGGCGCGCCTGATCGGGGACAGTTTTTTTAATCATCAGAGCATCACGGGGTTTGCGCGGGTAACTATAGCAGGACCCGCGAGAAGCGTTTCCCGAGACCGCGTCACGATGGTCACGCCGGAATGCTCGGGCTGGAACCGCTATCTGCCCTGAAGCACTAACTGCGCGGCGCGAGTGATCCGCGTCACAGAACAAGGCTGTCGGCTCCCCTGTTGTCCCAATTGACTATCGTCGCGCACAGAGGTAAGAAGCTAGTTCCCTCGCGGAGAAGCATTGCCAGCATATGAAGCCGTCCCAGCCACCAGGTGACCCAACCAAGGCGCAACAGAAACGATTGAGCTATGCAGATGCGATCGATCACGCCGCATCATTGCTCGGTACGGATCGGCTCGACGATGCTGAGCGTCTGTGCATGGACATTCTCCGAGCGAAATCGGACGACTATAACGCGGCGCTGCTGCTCGGGATCGTCAAGTCGCAGCAGGGTAAGCAGGACGACGCGCTAGGTTTTTTCGATCGCGCACTGAGGGCGAATCCGATTTCTTACGAAGCACTATTCAACAGCGCGATGACGTTGCAAGCGTTGCAGCGTCAAGCAGATGCGCTGGAACGCTATAACAGAACGCTTGCCGTCAAAGCCGATTGCCTGGAGTCGCTCAATAACCGTGGCAATGCGTTGCAAGCGCTCAAGCGTCATCACGAAGCAATCGACAGTTACGATAAAGCGCTCGCGCTCAAGCCCGATTTCGCCGAGGCGCTGAACAATCGCGGCAACGCGTTGCGCGCGCTCGGGCATAACGAAGAAGCGATCGCCGATTTCGATCGTGCTCTGCTTTTGCATCCCAACCACGTGCAGGTGCTCAATCACCGAGGCGGCGCGTTGCAAGCGCTGCAGCGCTACGCCGACGCGCTCGCCGCTTACGAGAAGGCGCTGTCTCTCGACGCGCGCTACGCCGAGGCGTGGAGCAATCGCGGTGTA